>DATCXH010000360.1:0-2735 GCA_036565925.1 Vicinamibacterales bacterium | reverse complement strand
GGTGCGTTATCTCGCCGCCGATATCGGCCCGAAGAACATCCGCGTGAACGCCGTGTCAGCGGGCCCGATCAAGACTCTGGCTGCCGCCGGTATCAAAGGCTTCTCGAACATCCTGCACATCTATCCGGATCGTGCACCGTTGCGGCGCAACGTCGAGACATCAGAAGTGGCTGAAGCGGCCGCGTTCTTGTTGAGCGATGCCGGCAAGGGCATCACCGGCGAAGTGCTGCTCGTAGACGCCGGATTCCACGCGACCGGAATGTAGTGTCCGGCTTCAGCCGGACCAACGACGCTCCGCCTGAGGCGGACACGACAACTAACCCGCTTTGAACTGCGCGTCGGTTGAACCGGTCGTCGATGACACGTGATGCCCGACGCGCGTGTGCGCCTTGCGCGCGACTTTGTCGCGATACATACGGCTGTCGGCCTTGGCCAGCAGCGACTCGTAGGTATCGCCATCGTGCGGAAAGACTGCTGATCCCGCAGAGATCGAGAGTGACACTCGCACGCCCGGGCGCGCTTCGAAGGCCGCGTCGCTGATCGCCTCCTGTAATTCCTTGCGCTTGTTTTCCGCTTCGTCGAGTCCGCAGTTGGCCAACACGACGATGAACTCGTCGCCGGCATAGCGCACGCAGATGTCGTAAGGACGAATGACCGTGCGCAGCACCTGAGCGACCTCGCGAAGGGCGCGGTCTCCGACATGATGGCCGTGCGTGTCGTTGATCTCCTTGAAGTCGTCCAGGTCGAGTACGACCAGCGACACTTCGGTACTGCCACGTTCGGCGCGGGCCAGTTCGGCGTTCAAATACGTGACCATGAACCGCGTGTTGCGCAAACTGGTCAGCGGATCGGTCAGCGATGCTTCATTCGTCCGCTCGAAGACGATCGCGTTGTTGATCACTGCGGCCGCCTGCTCGCAGACGCGATCGAGCAGTCGGCGATGATCTTCCTGATAGAAGCTCGGCGCCGTGTGATACACGGCGAGAGTTCCGATCACGCGGTCTTCGAAGATCAACGGACAGACCAACGCTGATTGCAGTGCGGTCGGCAGGCTCAATCCTGCAGCTTCGAGATCCGAGGTTGGGCGCGCGTTCACCAGCGAGCGACGATTGCGCGCCACCCAACCGGTCAGTCCCTGACCGCTCTTGAGCGTCAGCTGCTGCATCAGCTCAGAATCGTTGCCCGTCGCAAACCGGCAGCGCAGCGTCTCGGTCGCCTGGTCGAACAGGAACAGCGTGCAGGCCGAGAACGGCACCAGCGATGTCAGCTTCGAGGCGATGTGCTCCATCGAATCCGACACGCCGAGGCTCGTCCCCATCGTCTGGGCAATCTGGTACAGCGCATGGATTTCACCGTGCGCGACCGCGATGTCGTCGAAGACCGAGGACTTGGTTGCTCCGCGTGGCGCGAGGATTGTCTTGCCTGATCCCTCGGCTTCCTCACGGACTCGAGGCAGGACGCGCAGAAACGCTTCCACGGCTCTCGGATCGAGCGCCTTGCCGGCTTCTTGCTCGATCAGTGTTACTGCCGCATCAATTGCCATCGCCTCGTGATAGGGGCGAGCCGACGTCAGCGCGCCGAAGTAATCGACGAGACAAAGGATCCGTGCACCAAGCGGAATGTCTTCGCCCTTTAGACCGTGCGGGTAGCCGCGGCCATCCCAGCGCTCGTGATGACTGAGGATGAGCGGGGCGACCGGGTGCGGAAACGGGACGGTGGCGATGATGTCGGCGCCGACCTGTGGGTGAGCCTGGACCTTCTGGAATTCCTCAGGCGTCAGCGGCCCCGGCTTGGCGAGGATGTGATCGGGCACCGCCAGCTTGCCGATGTCGTGCAGCAGCGCAGCGGTCTTGACCGCTTGCACCTCGAGCTCGTTCATCCCGAGCTCACGCGCAACAGCGGTGGCGTAGATCTGAATGCGGCGAATATGGTTTTCCGCCGTGCCGTCCTTCGCGTCGATCGCTCGAGCGAGCGCTTCGATCGTCGCAAGGTGCAGTTCGGAGATCTGCTTGACGTTCCGGCGTTCGCGGTCGAACCGCGCGAGCAGTACGAAGTACGCGCGCAGTCCTAGATACAAGACCACCGGGACCAGCAGCAAGCTGGCGATGGGCCAGTATGGCAGCTGGTTCATCCCCCGAGGATCCTTTCGCTACTTCCGTGCGACTGGCAGCCAGATGATCGTAACGCGAGTTCGCATGACACCCTTCTCAGAAAGAGGCAGCAGGCCAGAGGACCTGCGCAACCGTTGACACGCTCCACACGATGTTGCTGTCGTCGTTGACACTCCAGACGATGTTCCCGTCGTCGTTCACGCTCCAGACGATGTTGTCGTCGCCTGACACGCTCCACACGATGTTGTCGTCGCCGTTGACGCTCCACACGATGTTGTCGTCGTCGGCGGTGCCCATGACGATGCCGTTCTTGGTCGCGCCCCACGCGACCTTCTTGCAGTCGGCCCCGCCGCAGTCAGCGCCCCACACGACGTTCTTCAGCGAGGAAACGCTCCAGACGATGTTGTCGTCGCCGTTCACGCTCCACACGATGTTGTCGTCGTCGTTGACACTCCAGACGATGTTGCCGTCGTCGGAGACGCTCCACACGATGTTGTCGTCGCCGTTGACACTCCAGACGATGTTGTCGTCGGTGTCGACGCTCCAGACGATGTTGTCGTCGTCGTTGACGCTCCACACGATGTTGCCGTCGTCGGAGACGCTCCACACGATGTTGTCGTCGCC
>DATCXH010000117.1:0-10425 GCA_036565925.1 Vicinamibacterales bacterium | reverse complement strand
GCGGCTGGCAACGAGGTCTGGCGTGCTCGCCGTCATCGCCATTACGCTGATCCTGCTCACGGCACCGCTGCTCGATTGGCGTAACCGGCTGCGCTCGCCGTCCAACTATCGCACCACGATCCTGCTGATCGTCGCGTGCATCATCGCAGCGAGATTCATCTTCTTCCTGGCTGCGCCCGCCGATTGGTCCGATGCGCTCATCTTCTCCGGATCGGTGTACGCATCGGCGCTTCTCGGATCGTTACTGTCGTCACCATTCGATTTCCTGCTGACCGCAGGTTCGGCCGTTGCGATCGTCGTCCTTCTCTTGTACGCCGTGGAGGCGTGGCGCTTCTACACATGGCGGCGACGTGTGTCACCGCATGGCCCAGCGCGCGTGACGACGTACGCCGTCACGCAATTGCTCTGTGGCGTGGTCGTGGCCATCGTTCTGTTGGGGCACCAGGCGCTGCTGCAGGACACCGTCTCCAACACGACTCTCGATCTCCTTCAGTTGTCGCTGAGACCGTTGAACCTCGCGCGCATTGCGCTTCAGGTCGGTTTGGTGCTGGCCCATACCGCCGCCCTCGGATTGGCGGTGTTGCTGTTCCGGACCGCTCGGGCCGGATGGCGCATTCCGCGCCGCGACCTGCGACTTCGTCTGCTCACCGTCGTCTGCTGGCTGCTACCGCTCGTGCTTTGGCAAGCGGCGCACCAGACACCAGCGGCAGGACGATTGCCACTCTTGATGGCCGCAGGCGCTTCCGTCGTACTTGCTGGCTCGTTGCGACGTCTGGTTGCACGCTACCGTCATGGTTCACAGGCGTTTCGACTGACGCTGCTCACGCTCCCGTTCATCGCACCGGCATTCGCGTTCTATCCCACGGTCGTCCATCTGGCTGGACAAGCGAAGACGCAACTGATCGAGACGTTGTATGCCCCTGAAGTGCGCAGTCAGCGGCAGACGTTGCAGCAGCAAGTTCAAAAGAGTCGTGACGAGATCGACCAATTCGATGATCTCGTCGCCCTCGTCACCATTCCGTTCGATCCTGAATCGGAGTCGATCACCGATCGTGCGTTCCGCCTCTGGCAAACAACGTCGCTCGCGAGATACCCACCGATCACCTCGTCTGTCGAGCTGTACGGACCGGATGGTCGGCTTGTCAGCCGCTTTGCGTTCAACCTGCCGGAGGATCCGACGACGCCGACGCTGTCCGAGGAAGAGTCCTGCGACTGGCAGGTGCTCGAAGAGGTCGCGCCGTTTTTTGCGGAGGATCGCCGCATTTTGCACGCGGGACGAGCGCTCTGTTCCGACCGGCCCGGCGCCAAGCCGCTCGGATCGATCGTGATCCACGCGATGCCGGACTTCGAGAATCTACCGTTCATCTCATCGCGAAGTCCGTACGTCGAGCTGTTTCGTCCGTTGGAGTCGCGAGGCGAGGGACTCTCGGGCCGCGACATCGAGTTCGCGGCGTACGGATGGAGCCGAACGCAGTTCTATCCGGTCGCGGATAAGGCGTGGTCCCTACCCGACGAGGTGCTCGCGCGCATCGAAGAATCGCGAACGCCGTTCTGGGCCACCTTGCCACGCGGGCAAGACCTGTACGACGTCTACCTGTTCAACGATCGCGGCGGGATCTACGCGCTCGGCTTTCCCGTGATCTCAGCGCTGGGCCACCTGGTGAACCTGGCCGAGGTGACCGTGCTCGCGGTCCTCACGTATCTGCTGCTGTTGCTCTTCAATGCGCTGTTCAATCGCTTCGGACGGCGCATGAAGACCGCAGCAGCGCTGTTCCGTGAAATCCGGGCCAGCTTCTATCGCAAGTTGTTCCTGGCATTCGTGCTGGCGGTATTCGTCCCGGTCGTGGTGCTCGTTCTTCTCACGCGCTACTACGTCGCCGGACAGATGGAAGCCAGCATCCAACAGGAGGCCGTCCGCACTGCCTCAGCGGCCGGTCGCGTCGTCGAGGATCTCGCAGCCCCTCGCGCCGCGCAGCAGGGCTTTGGTGTCGATGACAACCTGATGGTCTGGGTCAGCCGATTGATCGATCAGGACGTGAACATCTTCAACGGCCCACGGCTGCAGGCAACGAGCGAACGAAACCTGTTTGCATCCGGCCAATTGCCGACGCGCACGTCGGCCGAGGTGTATCGAGCGCTGATCTTGCGCAACGAACCAGCGGTGGTGACTCGAGAACGCGTCGGCAACTTCGAATACCTCGTCGCGGCGACGTCGTTAGCCGGTCGGCAGCTTGGCGTCTTGACGGTGCCGTTGACGTCACGACAGCGTGAGATCGACCAGCAGATCGAGACGCTCGATCGTCGCGCGCTCCTGGCAGCGCTGTTGTTCATTCTGTCCGGCGCCAGCGTCGGCTACTACATGGCCGAGCGTATCTCGGATCCAGTCAATCGTCTGACCCGCGCCACGAAGCGCATCGCCAAAGGCGACCTCGACGCCAGAATCGCGGCAACCTCGTCAGACGAACTACGTCGTCTCGTCGAGGCCTTCAACAGCATGGCTGCCGACCTGCAGCGTCAGCGCGGTGAACTCGAACGGACCCATCGACTCGAAGCGTGGGCCGAGATGGCCCGTCAGGTGGCGCACGAGATCAAGAATCCGCTGACTCCGATTCAGCTCAACGCCGAACATCTTCGTCGCGTTCACGCCGACCGCGGCGAGCCGCTCGGGCCCGTGGTGCAGGAGTGCGTGGCCACGATCCTTACGCAGGTGAAGCTGCTGCGGCAGATCTCGTCGGAGTTCTCTAGCTTTGCATCGTCGCCGACCGCGAAGCGCTCGGACGTGGACGTGACTGCCCTGCTCCGCGAGGTCCTCGATCCGTATCGACAGGGCCTGGACGGTCGAATCAACCTCGATGTGGAGTTACCCAATACGCTGCCGCATGTCTCCGTCGATCGCACACTCGTGTCGCGCGCTCTGGTGAACATCGTGGAGAACGCGCTGCACGCGATGCCCGGTGTGGGTGCCCTGACCGTTCGAGCCAGCCAGAACGATCACGCTGTTCGTATTCGAGTGTCTGATACCGGCGTGGGAATGGATGCCGAAGCGTTGGCGCGAGCGTTCGAACCTTACTTCTCGACGAAAGCGGCCGGCACCGGCCTGGGCCTGCCGATCGCGAAGCGGAACGTCGAACTGAGTGGCGGAACGATCTCGATGACCAGCGAGCGCGACAGAGGGACGACCGTGGAGGTCACGCTCCCCGTTGTGTAGTGTCCGGGTGTCGGACCTGCTGCTGTTCCTCCTCTCCTCCACCATGACGACGATGGAGTCGCGTCCAGGCGTTGCCAATGAAGCCGGACGCTAAGTACGTATACGCCAAGGCGACGAGCACATACTGCGGCTCCGCCGCGAGCAGCGCGAGTCCGATGGCAACGAGGACGAGGACCGCGGAACTACGGCGCGCCTGCAAGTCGAACGTCTTGAAACTTCGGAAGCGAATGGTGCTGACCATCGTCAGCGCCGGGACGATCACCATGGCCAGCACCGCCAGCGCATGCGTGGCGCTCTGGAATCCCTGCGGGTATGCGAACACGGTCGCCGCCGGCACACACGCTGCGGCGGGACTGGGCATGCCGACGAAGTAGCGCTTGTCCTGGGATCCTGACTGGATGTTGAATCGCGCGAGCCTGACCGCCGCCGCGGCCACGAATAGGAAGCCGGCGGCCCATCCAATACGGCCGAGTGGCTGAAGGCCCCATTGGAAGGACAGAATCGCTGGCGCTACGCCGAACGACACCACGTCGGCCAATGAGTCGAATTCGAGTCCGAAGGCGCTCGTCGTTCCGGTCATGCGCGCGATGCGGCCATCCAGCATGTCGAGAACGAAGGCAAACCCGATGAACAGCGCGGCCGTAGACAACTCTTGCCGCATCGAATGCACGATGCACGCGTAGCCGCAGAACAGGTTCGCCATCGTGAACATGCTCGGCAGCAGATACACGCCGCGGCGGAACCGACGGGCACGCACATCCAGACGAGGACGCAACGGTCTCAGCAGACTGGGCCGACGACGCTCGTGCTGCTCGATTGGCATCCGCATCTCCTCAAGAGCGAGCCGGAAGCGTGGCAATCACCGTAACGCCTCCCACCACCTTAGCACCCACCTGCGTATGAATCGTCGAGCCGGCTGGCAGGAACACGTCCATTCGCGACCCGAACTTCATGACCCCGAACCGGCCGCCCGCCTTCACCATCTCGCCCTCCTGAGCCCGGCAGACAATGCGCCGGGCGAGGATGCCGACAATCTGGCGGACGACGATCAGTTGCCCATCATGATCTATCGTCACCTCGGTGAATTCGTTGAGGTCTCCCGCGTCGGGCCGGTACGCGGGCAGAAACCGGCCCGGATGATACTTCACGGCGGTCACGCGGCCGCTGACCGGTATGCGGTTTACGTGCACGTCCATCGGGGACAGAAAGATGGTGATTTGCAGCCACGTCCCCGGCGGGGGTGTCCCGGTCGGGTCGCCCGCGACCATCACCCGGCCGTCCGCTGGTGAGACGACGGCCGAGTGCGGCGCGTTGTGCCGGCGCTCGGGGTCGCGAAAGAAGAACAAAAAGAACAGGGTGAGGACGCCGAAAATCAGCCCGAAGAGCGGACCACCGGTGAGCCATGAGAGAAGGGCAACGGCCACACCACCAAGGATGAACGGCCAGCCCGCGGGATCAATGCGCATAAAAAGAGACCAGGTTTAATTCTCCGCGACCGCGCGCGAAAACTAAACCCGGCCTCTGGAGCTGCCTCGGAAGTCTTTGCCGCTGAAGCCGACGTCGAACGAGCGGCTACGATGCCCGGATGTGCGTTCTGGCGTAATCAAGCGCCATCCGCTCCATCTGATCTTTCAATGCAAGTTTTTGTTTTTTGAGAGTGACTTCTTCGACTTGTTCGGTCGCGGAGAGGAAGTGCCGTTCGGTGAGCTGGTGCAAGCGGTCATCCAAGAGATGATGACGCTCTGAAAGCTGGCGGTACTGGTCGTTGCTCTGCATCAGGAGTTTCTTTACTTCCTGTGCTTCCGCTGCGTTCATATCCGCACCCTCCTTTCGTGAAGAAGGACGTAATGTGACATCAAGGTAACACGGGCCCGCGGACCGCTCAATCCCCTATTGACCGGAGGTCTAACTCGTGGAATGCCCGAAGGTTACGCCTCATCCCTTCAGAGGATGAGGCCTCATCCTGACTCGTCTCTCCAAAGGATGAGGGCATCCTCGACAGGGTTCGTGTAGTAGTTCGGACGGGTTCCCGTCACCGCGAAACCCAAGCGCTCGTACAGCCGTCTCGCCGACTCATTCGAACGTCGGACCTCGAGCGTGGCGCGCCGCGCACCGAGCCGCTTTGCTTCCTCAAACACGCGCTTCATCAGCTGAGTGCCGATGCCTTGCCCGCGAAGCCCCGGCCGTATCGCGACATTGTTGATGTGGATCTCATCAACGACGAGCCAGAACGCACAGAAACCGGCGACCCGCTGTTCGGGCGTGCGAACGACGAAGATGTGGCAGACCGTTCGGTTCTGCAGTTCCCAGGCGTACATCTCTTTCGTCCACGGGTTGGTGAACGTCTCCTCTTCGACGGCCAACACGCCGTCGAGATCCTCCTCGCCCTCGAGGGGATCGATCCAGTAATTGACCGTGCTACCGGAGTGCTCGTGCATCTCGTGCGAGCTCAGCGTCCGTGCGTCTGACGTACAGCGGGCGGATCGCGTGCGGCGCATGGTCACCGCTGATCGACAGTTCGCCTGCGATGATGGCGATCGCGCCGGCCAGGGGCGGTGCCATTGGTTCGGCGATGCGGGCCATCTCACCCAGCATGGCCCGAATCACGTCGGCGTGAGCGCGCGCACCATCGCCGATGAACAGCGTCGGGCGTTCGGACTGCGAACCGTCTCCGCGCAGCGATTCGAGCAGCGGCTCAGGCCGGCTCACGACTGGTGCATGCACTTCATGTCCATTCTCGTACAGAGCCGCGAATACTTCACCGCGCCACGCATCGACCCACGTCGCGACGCGCCCCGCCTTCGCCTGCAGGGTTCGGCGCGGCAAGTCGTCGTCCGCGATCCGCAGCAATGCGTCGAACCCCGAGACACCGACCAACGGCTTCCCTTCCGCGAACGAGAGTCCCTGCATCGTCGCGATCCCGATGCGAAGGCCGGTGAACGAGCCGGGTCCGGTCGCGACGGCAAAAACGTCGATGTCGGCGAGTCTCGTGTGCGCACGGTCGAGCAGCGACATCAAATCGCCAGGCAGATGCTCCGCATGCGCATTCGGCGCGTCATTCACCTGCTCGCACACAACGCGGCCATCACGCGCCAGCGCGCAGCTGCCGGTCGGGGTCGTCGTGTCAAGGGCAAGGACGAGCATCACTGGATGATAATCTCAAGGCTTTCGGCTCGGGGCTTTTGGCTCTGGGCTCTCGAGCCCAAGGCCTAAAGTCCAAAGTTTTCCGATCAAGCCATTCACGATGACGTCGGTCTCCACTCCAACGCCCGCGATGCGCCAGTATCTCGAGGCCAAGCGCCAATACCGGGACGCGATCGTGTTCTTTCGGATGGGCGACTTCTACGAGATGTTCTACGAGGATGCGCTGGTCGCCGCGCGCGCCCTCGATCTGACGCTGACATCGCGGTCCAAGGACGCGGGCGGCCAGGGTATCCCGATGTGCGGCGTCCCCTTTCACGCCGCGGACGGCTACATCTCCCGCCTGGTCAAAAAGGGTTTCCGAGTCGCGATCTGTGAGCAGGTTGAGGATCCTCGCAAGGCCAAGGGACTGGTCCGCCGCGAGGTCGTCCGCGTTGTCTCCCCGGGCACTCTGACCGAGCCTGGTTATCTCGACGCACGCGAGCCGGCCTTTCTCATGGCGATCGCCCCATCGCACGACGGGGCCTCATCGCGAGATGGGGTGGTCGGCGTCGCGCTCGTGGACGTGTCAACCGGTGAGTTCTCGACCACGGAGTATCGGGGCACCGAGGCGCTGCAGTCGCTGATGGACGAGATCGCGGTCCTCCGGCCACGTGAGGTGGTGGTGCCTGGCGAAGCGAATCTCGGCGAACGATTCCCCGAGCTGGCGCGCTTGCAGTTGCCGGTGACGCACGCCGACGGCTGGACCTTCGACGCCGAAACCGCCCGGCGCGCGCTGCTCGACCAACTGAAGACGCATGGCCTCGAGGGCTTCGGTCTCGAGGGGAGGACCGCAGCAATTCAAGCCGCCGGCGGTCTCGTCGCGTACCTGCGCGATACACAGAAAGCCGACCTCGCACACGTCCGCGCCATCACCTACCGCACCAGCGCCGACTGCCTGATCGTCGATCCGATCACGCTGAAGCATCTCGAGGTCGTCACGGGCAGCGACGGTGGACCGCAGGGTTCGCTGCTCAAAGAGGTGGACCGCACGATTACGGCGATGGGTGGCCGATTGCTGCGCGCCTGGCTCCTCCGGCCCCTTTGTGCGCTGGAGCGCATCCGTGATCGCCTGGATGCCGTCGAAGAACTGGCATTCCGTTCAACGGAGCGCGGGAAGTTCCGCGAGACGATGAAGGCCGTACACGATCTCGAGCGCCTCGTCGCCCGCGCGGCGCTGGCGACGACCGGTCCACGTGAGCTCGTGTCACTGCGGTTATCGCTGGCCGCGGTCCCTCGGGTGAAGCAGATCCTGAGCGATGTACGGGCGCCACTGCTGGTGAGCCTGTGTGCGGAACTCGACGAACTGACGGACGTACGCGATCTGATCGAACGCACCCTCATCGACGAGCCGCCGGCGATTGCGCGCGAGGGCGGGTTTACGCGCGACGGCGTCGACGCTGAGCTCGACGAGCTCCGCACGATCAGCCGGTCCGGTCGTCAGGTGATCGCCGAGATGGAAGAGCGCGAGCGCGAACGCACTGGCATCGCCTCGCTCAAGGTCCGGTTCAATCGGGTGTTCGGGTACTACATCGAGATTTCCAAAGCGAACCTGCACGCCGCACCAGACGACTACCAACGCAAGCAGACCATCGCCGGTGGCGAGCGGTTCACCACACCGGCGCTCAAGGAGTACGAGACCAAGGTGCTCGGGGCCGACGAGCGGATCCTCGAGCGCGAACTGGAGATCTTCGAAGACCTGCGTCGCCGCGTGGCTGCCGAGGCCGCTCGCATTCAGGACACGGCACGCGCGCTGGCGACCCTCGACGTCCTCGGCGCGCTCGCCGAGACGGCCGCTATCGCGAACTACACGAAACCACATCTGCACGATGGCGATGAAATGGTCGTCGCCGACGGCCGCCACCCCGTCGTCGAGCGATTCACCTCAGATGCGTTCGTGCCGAATGACATCGATCTCAATGGCACCACGCGTCAACTCGTCGTCCTCACCGGTCCGAACATGGGTGGCAAGTCCACCTATCTGCGCCAGACCGCGCTGATTCCGCTGCTCGCCCAGATTGGTTCGTTCGTGCCGGCCAAGGATGCCAAGCTCCCGATCGTGGATCGCATCTTCGCGCGCGTCGGTGCAGCCGACAACATCGCTCGCGGTCAGTCGACATTCATGGTCGAGATGCAGGAGACCGCCAACATTCTGCACGCAGCGACATCACGCAGCCTGGTCGTCCTCGACGAGATCGGCCGCGGCACGTCGACCTTCGACGGCTTGAGCATCGCCTGGGCCGTGGCGGAATACCTGGCGACCAATTCACGTGCCCGGCCGAAGACGCTCTTCGCCACGCACTATCACGAGCTGACCGACCTTGCCGACGCACTACCGGGCGTCGTCAATTCTCATGTGTCGGCGCGCGAGTGGAAGGACGAGATCATCTTCCTGCGCAAGATCGTCAGCGGGCGATCGGATCGCAGCTACGGGATTCAGGTCGCGCGTCTGGCGGGTTTGCCGGGTTCGGTTATCACGCGCGCGCAGGAGATTCTCGGTGGGCTCGAGCGCGACGAACTGTCGCGCGGCGGCCGGCCGACGCTGTCCGGCGACGGGAGCGATCCCGGCACCCGTCAGCTCGGGCTCTTCGCCTCGGTCCCCGACGCGGCGTCTCCTCGTCAGACCGCGGTCGCCGAGCGCCTGAAATCAATCGACATCGATGAGACGACGCCGCGACAAGCGCTCGAGTTGCTGGCCGAACTCAAGAAGCTGACGGAAGAGAGTTGATGACGATGCGCCGTTTTGCATTTTGCATTGTGCATCTTGCATTACTGAGCGCGTGCCGTTCGTCGCCTGCAGCCAATCCCAACGTCATCACCATCTCGGTTCGCTCCGGACCGACGACGCTCGATCCACGGCAGGGCGCCGATGAAGGGTCGCAGCGCGTGTCGCAACTGATCTTCAACTCCTTGATGGAGTGGGGCGACGACCTTCGCGTTCACCCCGCTCTCGCGGAACGGCTCGAGCACCCCGACCCGGTAACCTATGTGGCGCACGTGCGCCGGGGTGTGCGTTTTCACGACGGCCACGAACTGACCGCTCGCGACGTCGTGTATACGTTCGGAGCGTTTGTTGATCCATCGTTCGTCTCGCCGCTGAAGGGCGCCTACAAGCTGCTGCGCGCGGTCACGGCGATGGACGACTACACCGTCAGGTTCACCCTCGCCGAACCGTTCGCCGCGTTTCCGATTCAGTTGGTACTGCCGCCCGTCGTGCCCAATGGTTCCGGTGATCGCATGCGAACCGCCCCGATTGGGACCGGTCCGTACCGCTTCGTGCGTTATGACGATGATGACAAGGTCGTGCTGTCGGCATTCGAGGGATTCTGGAAAGGTGCACCGGTCAACGCTGGCGTGATCGTGAAGGTCATACCCGACGACACGATGCGCGGCCTCGATCTTCGCAAGGGCGCCACCGACCTGGTCATCAACGATCTGCCTCCCGATATCGTGCACCAGCTCACCGAGGATGAATCGTTTCACGTCGCACCATCGCCGGGGCTCGACTTCTCGTACATCGGGTTCAACCTGCGCGATCCGATTCTGGCCGACCGTCGCGTTCGTCACGCGATCGGCTACGCCATCGATCGCGACGCCATCATCCGCTACATGCGTCGCGGCCTGGCGCGGCCGGCAACCGGCCTCTTGCCGGACCAGGCATGGGCATTCGAGCCCGACGTGTATCGCTTCACCTACGACCCAGCGCGCGCGATGCGACTGCTGGACGAGGCGGGCTATCGCGATCCTGATGGTGACGGTCCCGAACCGCGACTGCGACTATCGCTCAAGATCTCGTCAAACGAGGAGACGCGGCTGCAGTCGACCGTCGTCCAGGAGAATCTCAGACGGATCGGGATTGAGCTCGACCTGCGGTCGTACGAGTTCGCGACCTTTTTCGGCGATGTACTGCAGGGGAACTTCCAATTGTTCTCGCTTCAGTGGACGGGCGGAGGGCTCGTCGATGCCGACATCCTGCGGCGGGTCTTTCACTCGGATCAGATACCGCCACTCGGGTTCAATCGCGGCTACTATCGCAA
>DATCXH010000206.1:0-2558 GCA_036565925.1 Vicinamibacterales bacterium | reverse complement strand
CCGCCGTTCCGAGCGCGCTCTGCTCACGACGTGAGGCTGTTCGTTCGATGGCCGCTCCTGGACAGAACGAAGCGCTCACGGCAAACGGCATCAAAATCTACGTGAGGACGTGGGGAAGCCGTGGGCCGACGTTAGTCCTCTTGACCGGGTTAGGTTCGCCAGCCGATACGTTCGATGAACTGGCGGCAGAATTCGTCGATCGTTTTCGGGTTATCGGTCTCACGCGTCGCGGTCAGCCGCCGTCGGATTGTCCACCGTCGGGATATGACCTCGCGACTCTCGTCGATGACGTGTCGGCCGTCCTTGACACGGTGAATGTCGATCGCGCTCATTTCGTTGCACATTCCCTGGGTGGTCTGGAACTCACGGAATTGGCGCTGCGTCGGCCACATCAGGTGTCGAGTCTGGTGTTGCTTGACGCGGGATTCGATCCGGCGTCGGCCTTCAAAATCTTCGCGCGCGATCCGTTAGCCGCTCCAGACGCTGACCGGACCTCAGTGTCGGCGCAGATCGACCAGTGGTGGCGCCAATACACACCAAGTTACTCGAAGATCAGCGCTCCAACGCTCTCGATATACGCGCTACAGTCCCGCCATCCCGACAACCCGCCGGATATCGTCGATGAACGAACGGCGGCGGCCGACGCGTATTGGCGGTCGGTCGTAGACCCTTGGGTGCGCGAGCAGGCACGCGCGTTCGGCCGCCAGGTTCCGCACGCGCAGGTCGTCATCCTGGATGAGGCATCGCACTACTTGTACAAGGACGCTCGCACGAGAGTCGTGCCTATCATGCGAGAGTTCTACGATAGGATTTCGGCATGGTGAAACGCGCGATTGTTCTTACTGCGATCTGCCTCGCGCGGATCGCGGTCGCCCATGCACAAGGGCACGGATACACGCCATCGGACATCGAGAACGGTGGGCAGCTCTATCAAGGCAATTGCACCGCGTGTCATGGTCCCGATGGCGATGGCGTCCCATCGATCAATCTTGGCAGTGGCAAATTCCGGCGCGGCACGACTGACGATGAGATCGTGAAGATCATCATCGGCGGAATTCCCGGAACAGCGATGCCGCCCAGTAATTTCTCAGAGGGTCAGGCCGGCACGATCGTCGCGTATCTCCGATCGCTCGCGACGGCGCCTTCAACTGGACTGCTCAAGGGCGACGCGTCACGTGGTCAAGCGCTCTTCACCGGCAAGGGACAATGCCAGAACTGCCACAGCGTGGCGGGGGTGGGGGCGCGCGGTGGTCCCTCGCTCACTGAAGTGGGCGCGTCGCGGCGTGCGATCGAGCTGCAGCGCGCGATCGTCGAGCCGAGCGCCGACATCCGTTCCGATCACCGTCCGGTTCGCATCGTCACGCGCGATGGCGCAACCATTACTGGTCGCCTGCTGAATCAGGACAGTTTCACCGTTCAGGTACTCGACAGCACCGGCCGCCTGCGTCTGTTCGACAAGACCGCCATTCGCGAGTTCACGATTCCCAAGGAGTCGCCGATGCCGTCCTACAAGGACAAGCTGAGCGCGCAAGAGATCGCCGATCTGGTCACGTATCTTTCGACGTTGAAGGGCCGATGATGAGAATGCGCGGATTCACAGTGCTCGTAGGCGTGCTTGCCGCGGTTGCCGCCGTGAACGGTCAAGTACGTGAGTGGACGACGTACTCCGGCGACATGCTCGGGCAGCGGCACAGTCCGCTCACGCAGATCACGGCTGAGAACGTGAAGAACCTCGAGCTGCAGTGGGTATTTCAGTCGCGCTCGCTGGAGAAGTTCGAGGCGACTCCGTTGGTCGTGGATGGCGTCATGTACACCGTCCAGCCACCCAATGACGTAGTCGCGATGGATGCGGCGACGGGCCGTGTGTTCTGGACCTACCCGTATATCCCGTCGCCGCTGGCGCGTCTCTGCTGCGGCCGTGTGAATCGCGGACTCGCGATCCATGAGAACACGCTCTACATGGCGACGATCGATGGGCGACTCATTGCGATCGACGCGAAGACGGGCGGTCTCGTCTGGAACATTGCGGTCGGCGGCGCTCGTCCTGACACGGGCTATTCGTTGACCGTCGCGCCGCTCGTGGTGAAAGACAAAGTGATCCTCGGCACCGCTGGCGGCGAGTACGGCGTGCGCGGATTCATTGCCGCGTTCGATGCGAAGAGCGGGCGCGAAGTCTGGCGGTTCCACACGATTGCCGGGCCTGGTGAAAAGGGTAACGAGACCTGGGCCGGCGATTCATGGAAGACCGGCGGTGGATCGATTTGGGTGACCGGCACCTACGATTCGGATCTCAATCTGACCTACTGGGGCGTTGGCAATCCTGGTCCTGACTGGAATGGTGACGGCAGACTCGGTGACAACTTGTACAGCGACTCAGTGGTTGCACTCGACGCAGACACCGGCGCGCTGAAATGGCATTTCCAGTTCACGCCGCACGATGTCTACGACTACGACTCCGTGCAGGTGCCGGTCCTTGCCGACATTCAATGGCAGGGCAAGCCGCGCAAGGCGATGTTGTTCGGCAATCGCAATGGCTTCTTCTACGTGCTCGATCGCAC
>DATCXH010000452.1:0-7627 GCA_036565925.1 Vicinamibacterales bacterium | reverse complement strand
AGCCACCCGTGCTCGCTGACGAGCACGAAGATGGCGACCGAGACCGCACCCGCCACCGCGGAACGAATAACGGCGACGGCTTTCGTCCGTTCGACGCGCGGCGACAGCGTCACGCGCACAACAATCAGACCGAGCCAGTGCGAGGCGAGCAACCATGTCGAGGCAGACGCACTGAATCCCTCCGCTTGCAGATACGTTGAGATCCATCCGGCCAGCGCGGCTTCGTTTCCTCCTCCAAGCAGCAACGCCGCAGCGAGCCATAGAAAACCCGGCTGACGCCCAAACCGGCGAAGCGCGTATCCGAGCGGTTGACGCGGCGCCGCTCTGCTACCGCCTCGGTTGCGAGCCACCGAAGGAACCCACACGCACGACAACGCGACGAGTGCCGCCAGCACACCGCCCGCAACAACGACGGTTCGCCATGACACAAGGACAGACGACACAACGGTCGTCACTGGCATCAGCACGCCGCCAATCCCGACGAGGATCGCCAAACGGTTCATGCGTGTCGCACGCTGGCCAGGAAAGAGATCCGACGACAGCGCGTTGGACGCGGTATTCATTCCCGCAGACGCCACACCCAAGGCGACGATAGTCACGCCGGCGAGCAGCGGGGTTCGCATCACCGCGAGGAGCGGCATCGCGAGTGCGACAAGTCCCGACGATAACGCGAGCGACGTCCGGTACCCGAGCACGTCCACGATCGGGCCAGAGAGCACGCTGCCGAAGAGAAGTCCAATGAACAGCGCCGAGATCAGCGAGCCACGGCTCGTGAGCGTGAGTCCCAGTTCAGCGGCGGTCTCTGATAAACCGAGCACCGTACCTGGCAGGCTGAGGACGATGCCGTACACGAGCATCGACGCAAGGGCAACGCTGTAGAGACGATCTTTCAAGTGAAAATGAAAAAGTAGTACGTCACCCCGGCGGGGTTGCCGTTTTTCGCGGCGGATTGAAGAACGGCGTGCGGACGACTTTCGCGCCCACGAAGTGACGTGCACCCTCGACGGTGATCTCGAAGTCGACGCGGGCGCCCTCCTCGTAGTACGGCCTGTCGATGGTCGCCAGCGCGATGAGTCGCTTCAAGGTCGGCGACCACGCGGTGGTCGTTGCCCGTCCGATCTGCCTGCTGCCCCTCACAACCGGCACGGCGACGCGCGAGGTAGCGGCCGGGGCGACCGGCGCCAATCCCTTCTTCTCGTACAACCTCTCGACCTCGGACCACTCGATCTCGAGACCGACGATCTGCCGACGTGCGCCGCGGCGGCGTTCCTCGGCGAGTGCGGCTCGACCAACAAACGGCCCCTTGTCGAGCGAGACGAGGCGTGCCAGCCCCAGCTCATACGGCGAATATCGCTGTGACGGTATCAGTGCTTTGCGGCTGCCTACGTAGTCCACATCGAGCAGGAGCAGGCCGGCTTCGGTACGTGCCACGTCGAGCGCAAGCATGCCTGCCGGTTTCGACTCGAACGCCTGGCCCGCGATGGTCAGTGCGTCCCAGACATCGAGAGCCCGTTCGGCCGGCATCCAGATTTCATAGCCGAGGTCGCCGGTGTAGCCGGTCCGCGAGATGTCCACGGGTACGCCAGCGATGCGGCCATGCCTGACGTGGAAGTACCGCAACGTGTCGACGTTGGCGTCGGCCACCGCGCGCAGCACGCGCGCGGCCATCGGCCCCTGCAGCGCGAGCGCCGCCGTCGTCTCGGACACGTCTTCGATGTCGACGCGGAGCCCGGTCGTATTCTGCGTGATCCACCGCAGCGTCGGATCGGCCGATGTCCAGCGAAACCGCTGCTCATCGAGTCTCGACACGGTGCCATCGTCGATCACCATGCCGTGCTCATCGCACCACAGGGTATAGAACACCTGGCCGACGTCCATGGCGCTGACGTCACGCGTGATCACCCGATCGACCAGGCGTGAGGCGTCGGGCCCGGTCACGATGTATTTGAAGAGTGGCGAGATATCGATCAACGCTGCGGCGTTGCGGATCGCGTTGTATTCGTGCTCGTGATGCGTTTCATAGGAACTGACGGTGTAGTACCCCGACCAGTCGCGGTAATTGAGCGACTCACACAAGGCGAAGGTTCGTTCGTGGAATGGTGTCCCGATCGGCACTACCGGGGATTATATGATTCGCACCGGATGGAGGCGGACGGATGAAGACCCGAAAGGTGGTCTCGCGAGAGTACAAGCTGATGCTGCAGGCGGCGAAGTTTGCCGGTCCAGACCAGCACCTGCTTGCCGTCGCTGGCGAGCTCTGGGGAGAGCTCGTCGGAGCCATCGCTCCGTACGTCGTCCGCGCTGACGGCTCGCTCGACACGATTAGCAAACAGCGACTGATTTCATTTCTCGACTCGAAAGCGCGCCACCTGTGGGCCGGCGGGTATGTCCTGCGCCTGCGCCGCACGCTCGAGGGCTCGCGACCGGAAGTCACGCTGAAGTTTCGACATCCCGATCGTTACGTCGCCGCGTCCCGTCAGATGAAGAGCCGCCGTATTCGCGCGACGGTGAAGTTCGAGGAGGACATCAAGCCGCCGTTCGTGTCCTTATACGGGTTCTCGACGTGCGGGCGAGTCGGGCGAAAGAACGTGCCTGATACCGTTGCTGCAGCTTACGCGTTGTTCCCCGATCTCCCGAAGCGGGTCGGCAAGACCGACGGCGATCTCAAGCTACGAGCGGTCAACGGATTCACGGCTCGCGAAATCGTGATCACCGGTCCCATTCTGACGATTGGAACCAAGCCGAGGGTTGAGATCGAGTGCGCCCTCATCGTCTGGTACGACCATCAGAAGAACACGAATGCTCCGGTTGCCGTCGAGTTCAGCTTTCGATATGGCAGTACCAGCGGCAGATACAGTGGAAAGGTGGCGAGGCGCGCCTACAACATCTTCGACGCCCTTCAGCACAGCCTCACCGAGTGGCTCGATCCGAATTCTTCAACCAAGACTGCACTGGTGTTTGGTTGTACGGTTACTCCTGACGCAAAGCGGTCACAGGGTTGACCGCTGCGACGCGGAGCGCAGGAATCAGACATGCGACCGTGGCGAGCATTAGCAGGAACGCAGCAACGGAGAGGTAGATCAACAGGTCCGGACGATCGCCCATCGGCAATGTGCCAAACGCCATCAGCAACTGTTCGGTGACGAACGCGCCGAGAATCAGACCGAGTGCCGCGAGCCACACGCCTCGCCTGAGCACCAATCGTCCTAGCCCAGACGGTTTCGAACCAAGTGCGAGACGGACCGCGAACTCACGGATGCGCGCTGTGACGGTATACGACATCACACCGAACATGCCGATGGTCGCGAGTGCGAGCGCAAGCGTGGCAAACATCGTGATGAGCCATCGATAGAGGTTCAGCTCCCACATCGAATCGGCGACCACGTCGTTCATCGTCTTCACGTTGAAGATTGCAAGTCGAGGATTGACTTCTCGCACAACAGCACGAATCTGACCGATCTGCGCCTGCGGCGGACCCTCAGTACGGACAACGAGCGACATTCCGATATCGCTCGCCGCCGTGACATTCTGTGCCGCCGGGTAGAAGATCTCCGGTTCCGCAGGACGGTCCAAGCCGGCCTGACGCACGTCGCGAATAACGCCGACGATGGTGCCCCGATCGAGAGCCACTCCGATCGGATCGTCGTCAGGAAGATAGCGTCGCACCAACGCTTCGTTGACCACGATCACCCTCGGCGCTGTCTCGTCGTCGTAGTTCGTGAATTCGCGGCCGGCGACCACGCGTATACCTATCGCCCGGAAATATCCTGGCGTGACATAACGCAATCCGGCGACCGCGCGGCTGGCCATCGGACGGCCGACCACGCGAAAGTCGGCGTTCCAGCCCCAGTTCTGAAGCGGCACGAGCTGCGTCAGGCCGGCACCGCGGACGCCGTTCAGTGCCGCCACCCGCTGCTCGATGCCGTAGTAATCCTCGGCCTGTGCGCGAGGAGTCAGATGAAGCGTCAGCACGTTGTCGGTGACAACCCCTGACGGCACGGATCGCAAACGGGTGGCCTCACGCGCAACGATGGCCGCTCCAATGGCGAGCACGAAGGCGAGCGACACTTCGACAATAACCAGTCCATCCCGAACACGTGCGTATGTCCGTCCCATCGTGGCGTGACCGGACTGTTTCGCAAGTTGACCGCGCGCGCGCGATGCAGTGTAGGCACCCACGATGCCAAAGACGACTGCCATAGCGATGCAGGCGGCCAACAGCAACGCGAACACGCGCCAATCGAGCGTGACTTCGTGAGCGCGCGGAATCTTCGCAGCACCGAGCGTGAGGAGCATGTTCGTGCCCCACGTGGCCATCAGCGCTCCGCCGATTCCACCTGCGAGCGACACCATAAATCCTTCCACCAGGAACTGGCGCATGAGTCGCGACGTTCCGGCACCGAGGGCGGTACGGGTGACGACCTCACCAGCGCGAACCGTCATGCGCGCGAGCACAAGGTTCGCAACGTTCGCACATGCCGCCGCGAGCACGAGTCCGACGGCTCCGAGCAGCATCCATAGCGAGCGTCGAACGGGTTCGATCACTTCTTCGGCCAGCGGCGTCACGCGGACGCCAACCCGTCGTCCGATGCTGGCGTAATGTTCATCCTCGACGCGTTGAGCGATCACGCGGAGCTCTGCGGCTGCAGCGTCGACCGACACGCCCGGTTTCAGTCTGGCTGTGACGCGCTCACGGCGTCGAGGCACGTTGTTCGGGAGTGGCGCCAGTGGCGGGGATGGCACCCATACGTCGGTCCGCGACTCCGGCAGCGCTCCGTCCAGCAGCGATGCGGCGCCGTATGGGAACTGAAATCTCGCCGGCATGACGCCGATGACCGTGAACGGCTGTCCATCGAGCGTCACCTTGCTGCCGACGATCGAGGCGTCGCGCCCGAACCGACGCTGCCACAACTGCCCGCTGATCACGACGACGTCGAGCGGATCGTCAGAGCGAAACGTGCGGCCGGCGATGGGGTCGACGCCGAGCACCGAGAAGAACGTGCGATCGGCGGAAATGGCGGTCAGGCGCTCCGGACCTGCGGGACCATCGAGATGCCTGGTGCCCAGGTCGTATGCAGCAAATCCAGCGAACGTCGTGCTCTGCGCCGCATACTGCGCCAGCTCGATCGTGCCCACTGGTCCATTCACCGCATCGGGCGCAGGCCGTCCAACGTCTGATGTGAAGTTCCGGCCGTAGACCTGCACCAGTCGATCCGGGTTGGCAAACGGCAATGGACGAAGCAGGACACCATTGACGATGCTGAAGATCGAGGTTGTGGCGCCGGTGGCCAGCGTTAACGTCAGTACAACGGTCGCACTGAAGGCTGGGCTCTTGCGCAAGGTGCGAACGGCGAAGCGGACATCCTGTCCAAGTTGTTCGAGCCATCGCCAGCCCCACGCATCCACGCCTTCCTCACGTAGTCGTAATGAATTGCCGAACCGCCGTCGAGCGGCCGCATGTGATTCGTCGCGTGACAGTCCTTCAGCCTGCAGACGATTGCGGCGCATCTCCACGTGGAGCTGCATCTCTTCGTCGAGCTCGCGCTCCAGTTCACCACTCCGACCGAGCGCACGTAGACGACGGACGAGCGTTGACACAAACGACATCGCTCACACCGCCTGCAGCACGCGGGCAATCGCGCCCGCGACGCGCAGATACTGTTGCTCTTCGCTCTCGAGTTGCTTCCGGCCGGCGCGAGTGATCTCGTAGTAGCGCGCTCGGCGGTTGCCGCCAGTCGTACCCCATTCAGCCGTGACCCAGCCGTTCGCCAGCATCCGTTGGAGTGCCGGATACAGCGACCCCTCTTCGACGATGAGGACCGACTCAGAGGTGCGCTCGATGGATTCCGCGATCTCGAACCCGTGCAGCTCGCCGCTGCGGGCGAGCGTTCGCAGGATCAGAAGGTGCAGCGTGCCGGGTAGTATCGCGTCGCGTGCCATGCTGGCATAGCCTGCCTATGCAAGCGGAGCGCCGCAACTCGGACGCGAGAAACACGGGCGATTTTTCCGGAGTGAGTCCGACCGTGTGTGCGGCGGCGAACAGCGTCCGTCCCACGAGTGAACAGGCCACCGTAGAGGCGGGTCTTTAGACCCGCTTAATACAGGTCGTACCCCAATCCAGCGCGCCCCATCAATGCCACGCTCGTCCATAGCAGGAGGGACAGTGCGGCAATGACCTTCGCAAGCGGATGCCGCGCGCGGGCATCGCCGCCGGACACGATCCACTGCCGGACAGTGAACGTCAATGTGAGCGCAGCGCCGAGGAGCCACATCTTCGTCCAGAACGCCTCGTGCGAGTAGTACTGCGACGCAGCAAGAGACGAGAACATCACGAAGCCTGTTGCCGCCATGCCGGAGAGACTTCCGAGCAGCCATGGCCGCATTTCCCTGGCGACTTCAGAGACCGGCTGTCGCGTCAGACCCAGTCCGAGAATGCGCAAGTCCACAACCAGCACGGCGCAGCCAACGACGGCGAGTGCGAGAAGATGCGCGGCCTCCGTCAGGGCGAACAGCCACACGGACAGGTGAATCGACGAAGCAAACGACGACTCGATCATCGACGTATACGTCGCTTCGAGCCATTGAAAGAACGGCAACACAAGGTGCGCCTCGATCTCGCGCTGAAAGTCCTCGTCACCCCGCGAGCGCGGTCGCCCCATGACTGGTCTCGGTTGCCGCTCGGGTAGACATACAACAGGAGCCTACTCCCGCTCGGGTTGACTGTCAACCCGAGTCCGATGGTCCGTGGTCCTGAGTGCTTGGTCGTTGGTCCACCTGGCTAAAGCCCGCGCTTAGGTCTGGACCGGGGACCGAGGACCAAAGACGGACCAAGAACGAAGGACCAAAGTACCAGGGACTAAACGGCGTCCGACAGCGACGTGAAGTTGAAGTCGCGGACGCGGAGCGCCGGCATCAGGCGTCCCGCTTCGGTTGGCTCGGGGCGGCCGATGTCTTCGAGGCGATTCAGCATCAGCAGCGGGCTCTCGTTCCAGCGGAAGTTCTTCAACGCCCGCGTGATCTTGCCGTTCTCGATGAGGAACGTGCCGTCACGCGTGAGACCCGTTTGCAGCACCGTGCGTGGATCGAGGGAGCGAATGTAGAAGAAGTGCGTGACGAGAATGCCGCGCGCGCAGCCGGCGATGATTTCCTCGGTGCTCTTGGTACCGCCGGCGAGTGCGAGACCACCGGCGAGTGGACCACCGGTCGGACGCACGCCCTGCTTCTCCGCCCAGAAGCGTGTGTACGCGAGATTCCGCAAAATCCCTTTGTCGATCCACACCATGCGTCGAATCGGCAGTCCCTGCACATCGAATGGTGCAGAGAGCAAGCCGGGGTCGGCTGGATCGGAATACAGCGTCACGCGCTCGTCGGCGACCTTCTCGCCAATACGGTTGCCGCCAGCCTTCGAGAACGGACTGCGTCCTTCGTCGGCACTGCGCGCCTGCAGCGCGCCGCTGAGCAACGGAACCAGATCGTTGACGGCCTGTGGCTCGAGCACCGCCGTGTACAACCCGGGCTCGATCGTCTGCGGCTTACGACTGGCGACCGCTTTCTGCGCAGCAATGCGGCCGATCGACGCAGCATCGATGGCGTTCCAGTTTCGCGCGCCGGCTCGCGCCCACCCGCT
>DATCXH010001236.1:0-3710 GCA_036565925.1 Vicinamibacterales bacterium | reverse complement strand
TGGCAGGGGCCGAGGCCGCCGCAAGCGCCTGGGGAAAGGCCTCACTTCAGGGGTCGACGCCGGCCCGATTACCCGCTCTCACCACTCGCGGCAATCGGTATCTGGATCGCGATCTTCGTCGGTCTCCAGGTGTCCGGCTTCCGATCTCTCAATGGTGAGAGCGTCAGTGATCGCATCGGCCTGGTATCGGTGATGGGTCGATCGGAGCACGTCAGCCGGGCGACGGATTTTCAAGGCGCCAATGTCACCAACGTGATGGGCCGATCCGAGCTCGATCTGACACAAGCCACCTTGGCACCTGGTGCGACGGCTGACATCTCCCTGTTCTCGGCCATGGGCAGCGTCGTCCTGCGTGTGCCACCGACGTGGACGGTCGATACCGGCGCGGTCACGGCGCTGGGGAAAATAGCGGACGATCGCGTCACGCTCTCGAAAGCGGAGGCGGAGGCGGTTCCTGCGCCGCGGCTCGTGCTCCGCGGTGTGGTCCTGTTCGGTCGTGTCACTATCACCCCATAAGGCGGAGCGCACGATGTCGATGGACAACAAAGAGTACGGACCGGGCAGCGCGGTCACGCCACGCATGATCGTCGGCCTGGCAATCGCGCTCTTCGGCGTCGTGTTGGTGCTCGACCGTCTGAATCTGGTCGATGCCGATCAAGCGCTGCGCTGGTGGCCGGCAGTAATCGTCGCAGTTGGCGCGCTGATCTTCACGCAGTCGCGCCGGGTCGGCGGCGGCGTCAACGGCGTCATCGTCATGATCATCGGCGCCTGGCTGCTGCTGAATTCGGTCGGCATCCTGCGCGTGCGTTTCTGGGAGATGTTCTGGCCGCTGATCCTGGTGGGCATCGGCTCCATGCTCGTGTTGCAGTCGATGCGACGTCGTACGCGGGAAGCGTCGGGCGGAGAGAGAGACAACACGATGAACGCCTTCGCGGTGCTGAGCGGCATCAAACGGACCAGCGCCGCTGAACGCTTCCGCGGTGGCGAGATCACGGCATTCATGGGCGGCGCGCAGCTCGATCTCCGACAGGCGATCATTCCTCCCGGCGAGGAAGCCGCACTCGACATCTTCATCGTGATGGGGGGCTGCGAGATCTTCGTGCCGCCAACGTGGACAGTCGAAACGCCGCTCGTGCCGGTGATGGGAGGCGTTGACGATAAGCGACTGCCACCACTGCCAGGCGCCGACAACCTCGGCGGCCGTCCGGCTCCTCGCCTGGTGCTGCGTGGCTTGATCCTGATGGGCGGTATCGAGATCAAAAGCTGATGCACCCGATTCTCACCCGCCTCGAGCGATTGGGCGGCTATCTGGCGCTATGGTGCGCCCTCGGCGTGTTTGAAAGTGCCGTGCTGACGCAACAGGGCCTGACCTGGCCCGAAGCGCTCGTGCAGGTGCTGCCGCCGCTCATCATCTATTCCTTCATCTGTCTGTCGGCGTGGTACGTGTGCCGCGCAACGCCGCTGGCCACAAGCGGCGTGGGCCGCGTGCTGACGGCTTCACTCGTTGCCGCATTCATCGCCGCCGCACTGTGGATGGCATTGAGCGAGGCCTGGCTCGCAACACTCGAATCGATGCCGGCACTCGCGTCGATCACGCCACGGTTTCGCTCTCAGGTTCCGTTCCTGTTCGCCGTCAATTTGATTCTGTACCTGCTGGTACTGTCGGTGCACTACGTGGTCCTCGCTTTCGAGGCCTTCCGCACCGCGGAACGACAGCAGCTCGAGCTGCAAGTGCTCACGCGTGATGCCGAGCTTCGCGCGCTACGCGCGCAAGTGGATCCGCATTTCCTCTACAACTGTCTGAACTCGATCAGCGCGCTGACCGGCAGCGATGCTGCGGCGGCGCGACGGATGTGCCTGCTGCTGGCAGAGTTCCTGCGGACCACACTGCGAGTGAGCGCGCAGCAAAGCATTACCATGGCCGAGGAGTTGTCGTTGGCGGAGCGGTTTCTCAGCATTGAGCAGGTCAGATTCGGCGCGCGTCTGCAGGTTGCGCAGTCGGTCGACGAGCACGCGCTGGAGTGTCTGGTGCCGCCGCTCGTTCTGCAGCCACTGCTCGAGAACGCCGTCGGACACGGTATCGCGGGGATGGTGGACGGCGGCACGATCCGCCTCGACATCGTGAGGCATGGCGATCGTCTCTCGATCGTCGTCGAGAACCCGCGCGACCCGGATGCGGTGCCGCGGAAGCGCGGGGGCGTCGGGCTGGAAAACGTCCGCAAACGGCTGGCGGTTGTCTTCGGTGCCGCCGCGCGTATGGACGCCGCGCCGAAACCCGACGGATTCCGTGTCGCTCTCGATCTGCCATCAACCTTCGATGTCTGAACCCTCTTCTCAACTGCTCCGTGTCGCCGTCGTTGACGACGAGCCGCTCGCGCGAGCGGTGTTGTGCGAATTCCTGGCCTCCGAACCGAACGTCGAGGTCGTGGCACAGTGCGCCAATGGCTTCGAGGCGGTGAAGGCGGTGTCAGATCTCACACCTGACCTGTTGCTGCTCGACGTGCAGATGCCGAAGCTGGATGGATTCGAGGTGCTCGATCTGGTTGGCCGCGATGTTGCGGTGGTCTTCACCACTGCGTACGACCAATACGCGCTGCGCGCGTTCGAGGTACACGCCGTCGATTACCTGCTAAAGCCAGTCAGCGCTGAACGTCTGAGCGAAGCGCTCGCGCGCGTACGTGAGCGGCTCGGTCGCGGCGAGCGAGCCGGCACTCCAGAAGCCATAGCTGGCGCGATGACTGCTGCCAAACGCGAAGGGCATGCGCATCGCGTGCTGGTGCGCGACGGTCCACGCGTGCATGTAATTCCAGTCGACAAAATCGACTACGTGCAAGCGCAGGACGACTACGTGTGCTTCAGGTCCGAGGGCAAAGACTATTTGAAGGAGCAAACGCTCGCCGAAGTGGAGGCATCACTCGACCCGAAGGCGTTCGTGCGGATCCACCGCTCATATCTTCTCAATCTGGCTCGTCTCGTCAGGGTCGATCAGGACGAGCGCGAGAACCGTGTCGCCGTGCTCACCGACGGCCGCCGCCTCCCCGTGAGCCGCGCCGGCTACACGCGCCTCAACTCGCTCCTCTAGAGGGAAACCGGCACGGCACATGCACGAGCTGTTCTGCCGCGCGAACCTGTGTGGCCCGGACGGAAACGGCTTACGCGACTGGAGACGATCAATGCCTGAATCACGTCGTCTGTTGCTGCTCTCTCTCGCGACGTCGATGGTCCTGTGGTCCGGTCTCTCTGAAGCCCAACAGAAGCCGACGACGACACGGGCTCGGCCAATGACGGCCACCACGAAGCCACGGCCTGTAGCCGCTCAGACGCGGGATCCATTCGTTGGCGTCTGGATGTTGAATCCGCAGACATCGAAGTACGAGACGGGAGGACCACCCAAGAGACTGACTCGCACCTACGAGGATCGCGGCGGCGGGACGATATTCATGACGACAGATGTCGTCACTGCCCAAGGCACTGCGTATTCGTATCTGGTCTACAAACGCGACGGCAAGCCCTACCCTGAGGCCGCCGTCGGCGCAGAGTCGGTTCGGCTGGTGATCGTGCGCTCGATCGATCCACGCACCGAAGAACTCTACTTCTACGTCGACGGCAAGCCATCGGATAAGCCAAGCACCATCACCATCTCCGCCGACGGAATGACGATGACGCAGGTCGTCACGGTCAGGAACTCCAAGGGGCAACCTTTCACCAAT
>DATCXH010000333.1:0-5304 GCA_036565925.1 Vicinamibacterales bacterium | reverse complement strand
CGGCTCCGGCGGCGGCGGTGGTGGTGGCGGCACCTTCTTCGCACATGCCGACACAGTCAGCACGATAAGCAATATGGTTGCAATCAACCACGCGCACCGGCGCAATTTCATCGGCCCCTCTCCTGGGCAGCATCTGACTCGCCACCCTCACTGCGTTAAGTTGTCGTCCGGGAGTTGTCCCGGTTCGAGAGTAACGTCCGATCGATCTACTGTCAATCAAGGTGAAACAGGATAGACAGCGATTTCGAAGAACCGGAGTCCGAGTTGGCGCGCGTCTGACGTGCCCTCGGCTTGTCCTGGGAGGTAGATGCGATCGGTTTCGATCTCGATCGCTCCTTCTCCATTGCGGATCGCGTCGGCTGAGACCTTTACAGCCCACTCGAAGTCGGCATCAGGACGCAGCTCACTGACGATCCGGTCGCCGGCCCTGATCTTTACTGTCGGCACTTGCGGGAAATACTTCAGCGGCGACTCGCCGCGCATGCGGATCTCGACATCCCGCGGTGGCGAGACACGCAGGACGGATCGGCCGCTGCTCCATCGCCAGGAGACGCCGGTCGCGTTGTCGTATTCGGCTTCATGCCAGCCTTCCCCGAATCCGTAGATCAACGTGTCGCTGGATTGAATATCGAACTGACGGATGGCGACAGTTGGCGTGGGGCGCGATGCCGGTTCGGCGCGAGCACTGATGATCAGGCGTGCGTAGTCGCCGGAGCCGGGCGGCAGGCCGCCGGGCAGATCGACAAACCGCAGAAAGCTCACCCCGCCCGGTCGGGCCTCGACCGTCCATGTCTCGATTGGTTTGGCGTCGATCGACGCGGTAAAGATGACCGCCGGGTCTCCGGCCGCGCCGAAATGCCGGCCACCGATCAACAGGTGCATTGGACCTGGCCGCCGCCGCACGAATGCTTCGATGGGCCTCTTGTCCACGCCCGTGCCGGTGCTTTGCGCAATACCGCCGGTCTCCGGGGTCAGACCCCAGCCTTCGCCGACAAACCATCCGGGTGGAGCAATTCGATACCAATCGGCTGCCAGCGGCCTCGTTCCGCTCAGGACAGGATGATCGGAGACGCTCCATCGGTAGCGGGTGACATCACGACGGCTGTGCGGATCGATGAGCGCAAGATCGGTGCGCTTCGGATCCGCAAGAAACCAGACGACGCCGCGTCCACCATCACGCCAGTATTCCACCGGGCCGAGCCATTCGCGGCTGCGCCGCGGCCGGACGGTCACCATTGGGGTCCCTGTTGACGAGGCGGCCTCGAGCGGGCGGAGCATCGAGAAATGCGCAAATATCGATGAACCGGGGTCTTCACCGCGACTCCGGTCCATCGCCGCGATCGCGCGAAATGCGGGATGCGCTTCCCGCCCGTATGCAATGCCGACGGGAAGCGCGAACCACAGCGCCGCAGCGACCAGCGTGGCACTCACGGCCGGCGCCGCCCGCCCCGCGATCGTTGCCGCACACATCACCAGCCACGCCATCGCCGGCAACGTGGGCATCGCATACCTCACGTGAACCGTCTCTTGAAACACCAGGTGAAAGACGGCGTATGGAGCGAAGGCCAGCGCAAGAAGCAGCACCGCACGCCGCTGATGCAGGCACGCGTTCAGCAGGCCGATGAACGCGAGCACACCCACAACGATGGCCAGTGGCACCGAATCCCACGGGAGCACGAAGGTTTCCCACAAGGCGAACAGCAGACGACGTGGCGTTGGCGTCGTCCACAGCATGCCTGTCCACGCGAAGTCCTCACCCGCCTGCGAGCCCAGCGCGACCAGATAGCGTTCGAGGCCACCCGACACGACAATCATCGGGATCGCCCAGACGAACCCCCCAAGAGCCATAGCGGCAAGGGGCCTCGTCACAATCCACAACACGCCTTCCCGGCGCTGGCTGAACAGAGCGAAGGCGAACAGCGGCACAGTCAGACAGGCGGTCTGCACGCGGACGCCGGCCGCGATGCCGGCGATGACGGCCCCTATCACAATCGCGCGACGATCGGCTGCGCCTCGCAAAAAGAGCGCCTGCGCGACAAGCGCCAGCGCGAGCCCAGGCATGTCGCTCATCGGCCGGGATCCGGCCAGCCAGAAGAGCGGACTCGCGGCCAGAAGGGCCGTCGCCCACAGTGCCATCGATGATGCCGAGACCGCGCTGAAAATGACGTACGCGGCGATCAGCGCGACAGCGCCGGCGATTGGTGACCAGATCGCCAGCGACAGCGATTCTGCGCGAGGCGATCCCAGTGACGGCGCGACCGCGTCGAGGACGGCCTTCGCCGTTCTTCCCAACGCGATGTAGACCGGGTACCCGGGCGGGTGCGGCTGATGTTGTGCGACGTCGTAGTGCCGCAGCCCGAGCGCGAAATTGATCGAGTCGATGTCCTCGAGCGACGGCGCGAGGAACGCGAGGTGCGCCACGAGATAAATCGTGGCAATGATGAGAACGGATTTATGACGTCGTGCGATCTCAGACGACACGGAGGGGAACACCTTCGTTCAGGCTGCCCATCCGATAACCCTGGAGGTCGATCGTCACGTGCTGATACCCGATAGCACGCAACTCGCGCACGAGGCGCTCACTGATCTCGGCCTCGAGCGCACGCGGCAATTCGTCGCGTCCGATCTCGAGCCGGGCGAGGGCCGTCGAGCGGCCACCGGCGTTGAGATCGTGGTGCCTGACACGGCACACGCGGAATCCCATCGCACGAATCGCCGCTTCCGCGCGCTCGATGATTCGCAGTTTCTCGGCGGTCACTTCCGAGTGATATGGAATGCGTGACGACAAGCAGGCGGACGCGGGCTCGTCCCATGTGGGCAAGCCGGCTCGTCTCGACAACTCGCGGATCTCCTGCTTGGTGAGGCCCACTTCGTCGAGCGGGCTGCGAACGCCGAACTCACGTGCGGCCTGTCGTCCCGGCCGATAGTCACCGCGGTCGTCGGCGTTACTGCCGTCGGCGATCACGGCGATGCCGCGCTCAGCCCCGATCCGTGTCAGCGTCGTGTAGAGCTCGTGCTTGCAGTAGTAACAGCGGTTCGTCGGATTGGCACGATATTCCGGACGTTCGAGCTCGCCGGTGTGAACGATCTCGTGGTGCAGCCCGAAGTCGCGCGCGATGCGCAGCGCGAGCTGGCGGTGATGATCGGGATAGCTGGGACTGTCTGCAGTGATGCAGAGCGCGGAAGGACCGAGCACCGAGGTCGCTTCCCATGCGAGATATGCGCTGTCGGCGCCGCCGCTGAATGCGATCAGCAGCGACTCGCAGCTGGCCAGCGCGTCGCGAAGCGCGCGGGCTTTGTTCGCCGCCTCCCCGTCAAGCTGCGGAGGCGTCAACTCACTCACTCGTCGTAGTCCTCCTCGTCATCGACTTCGTCCTCGTCGTCCAGATCGTCCTCGTCGTCGTCGTCGTCTTCGTCTTCTTCCTCGTCGAGGTCCTCATCGTCGTCGAGATCCTCGTCATCGTCATCGGCAACATCGAGTTCGTCGGCGCCCACGAGCACAAGGCTTTTTCCGCACTCCGGGCAGCTCAAGGTGTCACCCTCCTCGTAGTCTTCGGTGTCAATCTCGTCGAATTCGCACTCTGGGCAGGTCGCCATACGGGCTCCATGCAGCGGATCGGCCGCGCTCGAAGGCCCGGGAGCCGAGCCGCCCCGTCCAGCGGACATGACATTCCCGGGCCAAGATTTCGGATTATATCGAGGCCCCCCTGATTTGGGAACCGCAGCCGGGCCCGTTGCAGCCTCAGCGAGGCGAGATTAACGCGACTCTGGTTCCGTTCCGATATTGGTCTAAAGGTCCGTAATGTCCAGAAGCCGCCGTTCACGTCGCCGTGCGCGTCACACCAGTCAGCCCATCGCTGCTCCCGAGCGGCTGCAGGTCAGCGTCACGGATGGACCGCCCATGACGACTGCTCCGAGCGTTGCCGCGAAGACCGTGCTCGTGGCCGACGACACGGAATTCGTGCGCGATCGGTTCAGAGTGGCCATCGAAGGCGCGGGGCACAAGGCGCTGACTGCACAAAATAGAACAGAGCTACTCGGGCGCGTCCTCGACAACAAGGTCGACATCGACCTCATCGTCCTCGACCTGCGTCTGCCGCAGGGAAACGGTGTGGCGATGCTGCGCGATATTCGCAAGGTGGACCAGGAGCGTCCGCCGGTCATGGTCTTCAGCGGCACCATCAAGAGCGCCGATGAGGTTCGCGAGCTCGGGACGCTTGGGGTCACTGGCTACGTCAACGAATACATCGCAGCGCAGCACATCGTCCCGGCACTCGTGCCACATCTGTTTCCCGACAGCTCCAATCGCCGATCGAGCCCGCGCATCACGTTGGGTATCCCGATCGCCTATCGATTTGGTAACACGATCGCTGCCGGGTTGACACTGAACCTCAGTCGGGGAGGTCTATCGATTCGCACGACCAGCCCGCTGGCAGTCGGCACCGCGGTGAAGGTTCGCTTTCGTGTGCCGACGGCGAAAAAGGACATTGAGGCGGAGGCGACGATCGCGTGGACCGATCGCCGCGTGGGCATGGGGATTCAGTTCACGAAACTGAGCGCCGCCGATCAAGCCCACATCGACGACTACATCCACGCGCATTTCTTCTCAAATCGGAAGGCGTAGGTTGTCAGGCGGGTCTAAAGACCCGCCTCTACGTGTGCATGATGGTCAACGTGCACGGAGCAGGCGCAGCGCATTCGCCACGACGACCACCGACGCGCCGGTATCTGCCAGTACCGCCATCCAGAGCGTCGCTGACCCGGTGATGGCCAACACCAGGAACGCGGCCTTCAACACGAGCGACACGATGACGTTCGTCTTGACGTTGAACAGCGTGGCGCGCGCCAGACGCAACGCGTAGGGAATCTTCAAGAGCTCGTCGGACATCAGGGCAATGTCCGCCGTCTCGAGCGCCGCGTCCGAGCCGGCAGCGCCCATCGCGACACCAACGTCTGCCGCCGCGAGCGCGGGGGCGTCGTTGATTCCGTCGCCGACCATCAGGATCGCACCATGCGTCTTGCGCATCGCCACGACACGATCGTGCTTCTGCTGTGGCAGCAGTCCGGCGTGATATTCGTCGAGCGCGAGCGCATCGGCAATCGCCCGAGCGCTGGCAGCATGATCACCAGTCAGCATCGCGACGCGCCGAATCCCGTGCGTACGAAGCAGCTCCAGCGTCTCGCGCGCTGTCGCGCGTACTGGATCAGCAATCGCAATCGCGCCGAGCAGCACGCCATCGACGGCCACGAAGACAAGCGTGTGGCCATCGCGCCGGAGTGACTCGAGATCGGCCGGCGACGCGA
>DATCXH010000089.1:0-2992 GCA_036565925.1 Vicinamibacterales bacterium | reverse complement strand
TCGAGGATCTCGTCCATCATCTTGACGTCCGTGATCGATTGGTTCGGGTCGATAGCCCGCACCTGCGCACGAACGGCATTCACCGCGCGGAACGGGTCGCCCTCGGCGCGCAGCGCCAGGAACGCGATCTGCGATGGATAGAGCCGGTCGGGAATGTAGACCTGCACGTCGGCCTCACGTGTCGGGCCGCTATGCCTGACGTCGGCAACCACACCCACGACGTCGAACGGTTTCAACGAGACGACCGGAATCTCCAGACGCTCACCGATCGGCGTCACTTTCGGATACGACGGCCAGTGTTTCCGCGCAAACGCTTCATTGACGATGGCGACGCCTGGAGCACCAGCGGTGTTGTCGCGCCGCTCGAACGACCGCCCCTGCTTCACTCGCTGACCGACCACCTCGAAATAACCGGGCACGACCGTTTGCAACATCTGGGTGTGGCCCGGATCCGCAATTCTTTGGCTGACGATCTGGAGATTGGTGCCCAGTCCTCCGGTGGTTGGCAGCGCACGCACGACCGTCGCGCCGCGAACGCCGGGAATCGCCTGCACGCGCGTCACGAGATCGTCGAAGAATCGCGCGCGCCTTTCTGCCGTGTCGTACGTGGCCACCGGCAACGGAATGCGCATCGTCAAGAGGCCGGCCGAGGGAAAGCCAAGATCGACACGCGTAAGCCGGGCGATCGTCTGCCCCATGAGGCTCGCACCGATGAGAAGAGTCAGCGAGAGTGCGACCTGCGCGACAACGAGCGCACCGCGTGCGCCGATCCGCAAGCCACGCGAGTGTCCTGGTTCGCTCTCGGTTGCACCGCTCTGCCGCAATCGATCGACCAACGATGGCTTCAGTAACTGCAATGACGGGAACGTCCCAAACACGATGCCGGTGACGAACGCGACCGCAATCGTCCAGAGGAGCACGATGCCATCGACCGAGAGTTCGGATGCGCGCGGCAGATCGAACAACGTCATCGTCGCGACCGCTCTCACACCAGCGTAGGCGACGACGAGGCCCAGCGCGCCGCCACACATCGAGAGCACGAGGCTTTCAATCACCAGTTGACGGATGATGCGCGATCGCCCTGCGCCAAGTGCTGAACGCATGGCGAACTCACGCACGCGCGACGTCGCCCGTGCGGTGAGCAGCGTTGCCACGTTCGCGCACGCGATGAGCAGCACGAACCCGACAGCAGCCATCAGCATCCACAACATGGTGTTCACAGGTCCGACGAGCGCGTCCTTCAGCGACATCAGGACGACCGAACCACGGTCAACCCGTGGCTGTCCCGGCGGCTCGTACTGAGTGTTCAGCACGGCCATCTCTGCGTCGGCTTCCTGTCTGGTGAAGCCAGAACGAATCCGCGCGACGCCCATGAGCGGCGTGCAGCAGCCCCAGTACTGACGGGCGATGAACCCCGCAGCTTGAGGTTGCGGTAGCCACAGGTCGATGTTTCTGTCAACAAAGTGAAAGTCGGCTGGAAGGATGCCGATCACCAGACGAGGCACCGAACCCAGCGTGATCGTCGTGCCCACGATGGACGGATCGCGGCGAAATTGACGCGTCCACAACCGTTCGCTGATCATCGTGACGGGCGGACTTTTTTCAGCATCATCATCGGGCCGGAAGCTTCGCCCAGCCATCGGCTGCACGCCGAGAATGCCAGGCACGTTGGCCGACATCCGGCCCGCTCTCAACACGACCGGCTCTCGACCGCCGAGAATCGCATCCTCAAACGATGGCCGATACACGCCGATCTCGAGCGTGCGCGCACCTCGCATCAATTCCCATCGGCGCAGCGAGATCCACTGCGCCAGAGACACCCGGCCACCGGGGGCCGCCGAACTGCTTCTCGTCACCGACACCAGCGCATCTGGATCGACATATGGCAGGGGGCGCATCAGTACGCCGTGCACGATCGAGAAGACCGCGGCGTTTGCACCAATACCGACCGCCAGCGTGACGACGGCTACCGTGGTGAACACAGGCTGACGACGGAACCCGCGCAGGGCGTAGCGGAAATCCCGCGCGACTTCTTCGAGCAACGGCACACCTCGGATCTCGCGGTGCGCCTCGCGCAGTCGCGTCGCGTTGCCCATCGCGAGATGGGCGGCGCGTCCAGCCTCGTCTTCGGAGAGACCGCGACGACGGTATTCATCCACCAGCAGCGTGCGGTGTGCATCCATCTCCTGATCGAGATCGCCATCGTCCCGACGATGCCTGAAGATCGCGATCACCCGCGACAACATTCGCCACAGTGCATGCACGGCTCTACTCCGCGCTCGGTGACAGACGCAGCAACCGACCGATGACGCCGGACAGCCGCTCCCAGTTGCTGGCCTCGGCCTGCAGCTGCTTTCGTCCAGCCTTGGTGATGGCGTAGAACTTCGCCTTGCGATTGTTCTCCGATGTGCCCCACCTCGCGGAGATCCATCGCTTCTGCACCAGACGGATGAGACAGAGATAGATCGTGCCCTGGTTGACGAGCAGCGCGTCCTCGCTAATCTGCTCGATGCGACGCGCCAGACCGTAGCCGTGCATCGGCCCCATCGCGTCGAGGGTCTTGAGCACCATCAGATCGAGGGTGCCCTGCAGGATCGACGATCGGTTCTCCATATAGGGCCCCCGGAGGCCACTCCTGTGTGATGCCGACAGGAGTCTATGCCTGCTTCATGTGGGATGTAAAGAGGAGGCTGGTGGGTCAGTCGGGCGTTGGCCGGCGGACCGCATCCACGACGACAACGTCGAACGGCGCGCGGCCTGGCTCCAGCTTGAGGCCGAGCTGCTCCTGCAGTGCCACGAAGATGGACGGACCGTCGTCGGCGGGCGCACCGGCCCCGGCGGCCGGCGCGACGGGGCCACTCGTCCACTGGAGATCGAAGTCGAACGTGCCGGCGAGTCCCGTGCGATTGGCGATGGGACGCCCAGTGAGCGGCTGCAGAACGTCACTGAGCTGTTGCATCGTCTGCGTCCCTGCGGTGATGAAGCGACGCGT
>DATCXH010000075.1:0-2481 GCA_036565925.1 Vicinamibacterales bacterium | reverse complement strand
AATCGGCGATCGCATCGTCAGCGTCGGAGCAACGGCGGTGGCTCCGGGGCGCAAGGCGCAGCAGCAAGCGGCCGACGCGTTTACCCGCGCACGAAATCTCGAGGCTCCGCTCTCGCTGATGGTTCGACGCGGGTCGCTAACGCTATCCACTTCAGCGGCGACGGGATCGACTCCGGTCGATGTTGCGATCGCGAGTGAGAAGGTGTCCGTCGCCATTCCATCGGACACCGTGTGTAACTACACGCTCACGGCGACAAAGAGCGACGTGCTGAATGCGTGGGCAGACGGACGGTCCGTGTTCGTGACGACCGCCATGATGCGATTTGCCGCGAACGATGACGAGCTCGCGATCGTCCTGTCGCATGAGATTTCGCATAACGCCATGAAGCACATGGATGCGAAGTCGAAGAATGCAGGCATCGGAGCCCTGTTCGGGGCGATTCTCGATATCGCGGCGGCCAGTCAGGGCGTGAATACTCAGGGTGAGTTCACGAAGGATCTTGCCGAAGCGGGAGCCCAGGTCTTCTCACAGGATTTCGAGCGTGAGGCCGACTACGTCGGGATGTACGTGTTGGCGCGTGCGGGCCGACCCTACGCGTCCGCGGCTGACTTCTGGCGGCGTATGGGCCAGGAGACTCCGGGCTCGATCAAGTTCGCGTCATCTCATCCAACGACGGCAGAGCGGTATCTGAGGCTCGAGCGGGCCGCAACGGAGATCCAGACGAAGCAGGCGGCCCACGAGGCGTTGTTACCGGAATTGAAGAAGAAGAAGCAGTAGCGGCTGGCGGTCGTGCCTCCGAGTCGAGACCTTGAACGGCATGGACACCACCGCTCCGACATCACGCCGAGAGTTCCTTGTATCGTCCGCACTCTCGGCGGCCGCTCTATCGTTTCCGAAATCCGTCGACGCACTCGTGGGCGCGCCCAACGCGCCCCTCACCTCGGCACCGCCAGTCGAGGGATTCGCCGATCTCCTTCGTCCACCCGACGCGATATTTGCGCAGACGAGCGACGCGTATCTCCCGCTCACACAGGATGGCGCCGAGCGGTGGACGAGCGGCGATGTCGTGGTCACGACGGTCGTTCAGCCGGACGCAACGCGTATCGCGCTCGCCGCGCCGCAAACTGCGCTGCGTCGCGTGCACCTTCGTTGGCGCGCCGATCTGAATACCGTCCGCCTCATGCTCGGCGACGCGTGGGAGCGCGCGTATGGAGATCTGCAATGGCGCTCGTGGATCCCCGACGCGCTCATGCCCTGGTACTTCGCGACGAGCGACGGCTCGCGCACGCACGCGTACGGCGTGCGCACCGGCGCGAATGCGTTCTGCGGCTGGCAGGTCGATCCAAAGGGAGTGAGCCTCTGGGCGGACGTGCGGAGCGGCGGTGTGGCCCTGCAACTTGGCGATCGCGAGCTGCATGTGTGCGACGTGGTCAGTCGCGCCGGTCGCGCGAATGAATCCGCGTTCGCCGCGATTCACGCGTTCTGTCGACAGATGTGCCCGAATCCTCGTCTGCCGGCGCACCCGCTCTACGGTTCCAATGATTGGTATTGGGCGTACGGAAGGAACAGCGCGGAGACCGTGCTCACCGACGCGCGGCACATCGTCGACCTCTCGCCCACGGGCGCCAATCGTCCGTACGTGGTGATCGATGACGGGTGGCAGCCGCAGCGCAGCGCGAGTCGCGCGGGCGTGGGCACGTGGGATCACGGCAATGAGAAATTCGGCGACATGGCGCGCGTTGCCGCGAACATCAAGGAAGCTGGTGCGCGCCCGGGCATCTGGATTCGTCCGCTGCAAGCCCCGGTCGACGCGCCTGACACGTGGCGCCTGCCGCGCGATCGCGCATTCCTCGATCCCACCGTCCCCGAGGCGCGGCAGAAAGTTGCCGACGATATCGCGAGACTGACGCGCTGGGGATTCGAGTTGATCAAACACGATTACACGACCTACGACATCTTCGGTCGCTGGGGCAGTCAGATGGCTTCGGGCATGACGCGCGACGGTTGGACCTTCGCGTCTGGACCGTCACGCACGACAGCGGAAGTCATTCGTGAGCTGTACAGCACCATTCGCACTGCCGCAGGCGCGAGTCTCGTGATCGGTTGCAACACCGTGAGCCATCTCTCGGCGGGGCAATTCGAGATCTGTCGAGTCGGTGACGACACGAATGGCACCGAATGGTCGCGCACGCGGAAGATGGGTGTGAACACTCTCGCGTATCGCGGCGCGCAGCATGGCGCGTTCTACGTGGCGGATGCGGATTGCGTCGGTGTGACGAAGGCGGTGCCGTGGGCGATGAATCGGCAGTGGCTCGATCTCTTGTCGCGGAGCGGCACGATGCTGTTCGTGTCGCTGGCGCCGGATGCGCTCGGGGCGGAGCAGATGAGAGATCTCAGAACGGCTCTCGCGCGGGCGGCGGTGTCGCAGCCGTTGGGAGAGCCGCTCGATTGGCAAACGACGGTGTATCCGTCGAGGTGGC
>DATCXH010001124.1:0-3768 GCA_036565925.1 Vicinamibacterales bacterium | reverse complement strand
TTTCGCATCGACTCCGAGTGGCTGGTGGTGCGGTTCGGCGAGGACGGGCGGGTGGTGGACCGCGCATTGTTCGGGACTGATGCGCCAGCGGGCTACGCTGTACCTGACAAGCGTGCTGCGGATCGCGCCCGGTATCGGGGCGTTTTTGTTGCTGCGTTGCAGGTGAGCTTGAGCGTTAGCCAGACATGCGGAGAACTGACTTGAGTGGACTGTTGGAACATCAACGCGCAAGAGCGTGTCGGAGAGTTTTCGATCAAGGACGAGGATGATGCGACCAGGGTTGTCACGGAGCTGGCGAAGATTCTCTTGCCAAGGTGGCTAACATCGTCTTGCAGCCGACGGAGCTTGTGAAGAATCAGCGCCGCGGCTCAGCGCGGGGAAGGGAGACATACCGTGTGGTTCAAGCATCGAGCCTGGATACCTGTCGCGTAACTCCTCTGTCTCGGGAATGTGATCTCCGTCTGGTTCGCCGCTCGACCGGCTGAGCCCTGGCATGCGAGGCTACACGCGATACTTGCGGTGCTGTTTGGTCTTGGAGCGCAACGCCTTGCGCCGCTCGACCCCGAGCTGCCTGACAAAGCGTGAGATTGTTGTTCGCGTCGCGCCTAACACGACGTAGGATTTGCCGACTTCAAGGAGAGACCCCGTGAGACTACTCAAGACGACCATCGTGACGACGCTCGCCGTGAGCGGCATTCTTGCCGGCCTCAGCGCACAGCAGGCGGGATTCAAGCGGACCGTTCTCCAGCAATCGAAGTTGTCCGTGCCTGGTCGCGAAGCGGTGACGGCTGTCGCGGAGTTTCAGCCTGGCGCAACCGTCGGCCGTCACACGCATCCGGGTGAGGAAATTGGCTACATCCTGGAGGGCATGGTCGTGATCGAACAGGAAGGACAGCAGCCGGTGGCGCTCGGTCCCGGGAAAACGTTTTTCATCCCGGCGGGCACTGTTCACAACGCCACCAACAAGACGTCGAAATCGGCGCGCGTTCTGGCTAACTACATCGTCGAACCCGGGAAGCCCCTCGCCACGCCGGTCGCGACGAAGTAGCGGCTGGCATCTCTCCGGGATGGACGGTGTGACCGTGCGCGAGGCGACTGTTGCGGACGCGCCATTCCTGCTTGCCCTCGCCCGCGAAGCGTACCGAGAGATCCTGGCGCTGCAGTTTGGTGGGTGGGAAGAGTCCATCCACGGCGTCCGTTTCGCCGATAAGATCGCGAGCCTTCCGTTTCGGGTTGTCGAGTTGAACGGTGAACCGGTTGCGACGGTCTCTTCGTCGATTTACTCCGACCACATTCGAGTGAACGAGCTGGTGGTTCTGCCGCGGTTTCAAAATCGTGGCCTGGGATCGTTCCTGCTTCTTCAGGAAATCGAACGAGCTCGGAGCGTCGGCGTACCACTACGGCTGCAGACGTTTCGCCTCAATCGTGCGCTTGCGTTTTATGAGCGGCACGGTTTTGTAGTGACCGCGCGACGAGAGGACGAGATCGACCTCGAGCTGACCCGATGGACGCCGAGGGTCGCACGGTCAGATTGTTCTGAGGTGTAGTGTCCGCTTTAGCCGGACCTCAACGTACCTCTCTCGGGCCGGTCCTTTCCGACCGGCCTGTTCTCTGTACGCATTCCTTTCGACGATCTTTGTCCCCCGACGTCTCAGAATTCGAGACGTTCTGACTGACACCACGTCACTGGCCGATTGTTTCTCTCTGGCACGCGTCTGGCGACCAGCGGACGAGTGACCAGAGACGGCGAACGATCGCTCCGACTAATGGACCGTGTCCGTCAAGCCATTCGGATCCGTCACTACAGTCGCCGGACTGAGGAGGCATATGCTGGATGGATCCGCCGCTATCTCGCGCATCACCGGATGCGGCATCCGTCGGAGCTTGGCGCGACGCACGTCACAGAATTCCTGTCGTGGCTCGCGACGCGCGCGACGGTGAGTGCGTCGACGCAGAACCAGGCACTGAGCGCGATTCTGTTTCTCTATCGTCACGTGCTGTCGATCGAGATCGGGACCGTCGAGGGTGTTGTCCGAGCGACGGCGCCGCGGCGGCTGCCGGTGGTACTGAGCCGGACGGAGGTTGCGGCGATACTCGAGCGACTCGATGGGACCGCTTGGCTCGTCGTTGGCTTGTTGTACGGCGCTGGTCTGCGGCTGCAGGAGGCGCTCGAGCTGCGCGTGAAGGACGTCGATCTCGAGCGTGGACGAATCACTGTTCGACAAGGCAAGGGTCGCAGGGATCGGGCAGCGTTGCTGCCGGAAATCGTGAGGTCACGGCTGAGGGCGCACCTCGTTGCGGTGCGGCGTCAGCACGAGAAGGACGTGGCAGCGGGATACGGCCGCGTGCCGCTGCCGGAGGCGTTGGATCGGAAGTACCCAGGTGCGGGTGAGTCGTGGCCGTGGCAGTTCATGTTTCCGGCGGCGCGGCTCTGTCGCGATCCTCGGTGGGGCCCGCGTGTCGGTTTCACGTCCATGAGTCGGCGATTCAGCGGGCGGTTGCGACGGCGGTGCGCGAGGCGGGGATCACGACCCAAGCGAGCTGCCACACGTTTCGGCATTCGTTTGCGACGCATCTGCTCGAGGACGGGTATGACATCAGGACGGTGCAGGAGCTGCTCGGCCACGCGGATGTCAGCACGACGATGATCTATACGCACGTATTGAATCGAGGGGTGTTAGGTGTGCGAAGCCCGGCCGACCGTCTCTGATTTGCATTAGCTGCGACGATTGCAGCGACTGCAGTCCGTCGCCGTTGACCTTTGGTGACTGGGGTTCTGCGCGCGCCAGCTATTTGTGGCATTGACGATGCGAAGTGCTGCACGCGAGTAGACGCTCATCTCGCAGCCAACAGAGGTGTGCGGGTGAGGCACGGCCTGCAGCCAACGCGTGCTCGTTCTCGACGTCGATCGCGTGTTAGCATTCGGCGCGCTCGTGAGATGCGGCTGCTATGAAACCTAGTGCACTCCACATTAGCCGCGGAGCGTCGGATGGACCGAGGTCTAGTTAGTACTTAGTTAGGCAGACATGGAAGCGTCCGCTATCCAGCCAGATTTGACCGAGGCATTTCCAGAGAGTCTCCGTTCCCACGTTCGCGAGGTTCTCGCAGTGCTGCCGACGTCCGGGCAGCCACGGAGTCCAGATGACATCGCCGCGATCACGCTGCATGGGAAACCGCTCCGGATACCAGCCCGCATCTACCGCCCAGAACCGGAATGGAGAGAGATTGACTCGCTGCCCGCTGTCGAACAATTGATCGCGGCGTGCCTGTACACCAGGCATCACGATGGGTACGTGCGACAGCGGGCGCTGGAGCGTGCCATAACGATCGACGAAACGTGGGTAGCCCCTTTTGTCCTGCAGTTCCTTGGGGAGTACGTGCTCGAACTGGTCACGAGGGTGGCCGCTGTGCTGACAGGACCTCCTCGTCTCGCATTCGTTACGTTTCTTCGCGAGAATCCAGGCTTCTTAGATCTCACCACTCAGCGCGCGACCAGCTACTGGAATGAGTACCATCGAACACAGTTCTGGAGGCGCGAGGACTATCCCGCATTCGTCGCGCTCATGACGTTACGACGATGGCTGTCCGGCGACACAGCTGCCTAACATCGGCTTGCAGCCGACGCCGGCTGGAGTGATCATGAGCCGTCGCGGCTGAAGCCGGGCGTTAGGCAGTCAGACACAAATGCCAGCACGAAAGGAATTCCTTCGCCGCAACGCGTTGGAGGCTTCATTCGAAATCTTGCTGGGGCTAGTCCTTGCGGTGGCG
>DATCXH010000130.1:0-15856 GCA_036565925.1 Vicinamibacterales bacterium | reverse complement strand
CCGGCGGTCGCGATGCGTCCCTGAATTGGCAGCCTGTCGTCGATCAGCTGCGGGCACCAGGCTTCCGAAACGCCTGGCGCGCGGTCCAGTACATCGAAAGCCACGACGAGGTGTATCGCGATCGTGCGCCGCGTATTGCGCTTCTGGCCGGCGGCGGTGACGGGCGTAGTTGGTATGCGAGGAGCCGATCCCGCGTCGCGCTCGGATTGCTCATGGCCGCTCCGGGGATCCCGATGATCTTCATGGGTCAGGAATTCCTCGAGGACAAGCGTTGGGCCGACGATCCCGTGAATCACCCCGGCACGCTTATCTACTGGAATGGGCTGGCCACCGACAAGACCATGATCGACTTTCATCGCTTTACGCGGGAGCTGCTCTGGCTTCGTCGCCATCAACCGGGGCTCAGCGGGGAGTCTGTCGCGACGGTGCTCATGGACAACGTTGCCCGCGTGCTCGTCGTGCACCGGTGGATCGAAGGCGTGGGTCGCGATCTGATCGTCGTGTTCAGCCTCAATGAGAGGACGATGGGCGGATACCGGGTGCCGTTCCCACGCGGAGGCGCGTGGTTCGAGATCTTCAACAGTGACGTCTACGACAATTGGGTCAATCCCATGGTGGCGGGCAATGGCGGACGGATTGAGGCGAACGGTCCGGGATTAAATGGCCTTTCGACGTCGGCCGACCTGGTCATCCCTGCGAACGCGTTTCTGGTTTTCTCCACATGAGAGAATGCCCGCTATGTCGACTCCTCGTTTATTTCGCGTGATTGTCCCGGTTGCCGACATCGATCCTGCTGCGGAGTTCTATGCCGAGCTGTTGGGACAACCGGGTATGCGTGTCTCTGGTGGGCGTCACTATTTCCGATGCGGCGACGTGATGTTGGCCGTGTACAGTCCGAAAGGCGACGGCGATGCGCGCGAGCCGCGTCCGAACTGGGACCACGTCTACTTCGCGGTTGATGATCTCGAAGGGGTCTATCGCCGCGCGCAGAAGCTCGGAGGCTTGTCCACGCACGTCGGTGACGGACGTCTTCCGATGGGCGAGATCGCGACGCGACCGTGGGGCGAGCGGTCGTTCTACCTCTCCGATCCCTTCGGCAACCCGCTCTGCTTCGTCGATTCGAAAACACTGTTTACTGGAAGGCCGAGCTGATTCGCAGGGTGACGCTGACGCTTGCGGTTGCGGCGGTCCTCGTCGTCGCTGCATTCACACTGATCTGGCTCGGACAGCGGCGCCTGATCTATTTTCCTGACACAAGTTCACCCTCACTCGAACGCACAGGACTCACCAGTGCGGAGGCGGTGACATTCCCGACGTCCGACGGACTACGACTCGCCGCGTGGTTCGTGCCGGGATCGGGAACGTCGCCTCGCTCGACTGTCGTGGTCTTCAACGGCAACGCTGGCCATCGCGGTTATCGAGTGCCTTTGGCCACCGCGCTTCGTGCGTACGGTCGCAATGTCCTGCTGACCGACTACCGCGGCTATGGCGGCAATCCTGGCACTCCCACCGAAGAAGGACTCGCGGAGGATGCGCGAGCGGCTCGCACGTATGCGCTCGGCCGTTCCGACGTCGATGTCAGGCGGATCGTCTATTTCGGTGAATCACTCGGCGCTGCAGTGGCGCTACGACTTGCGGTCGAAGATCCACCTTCGGCGCTCGTCCTGCGTTCGCCGTTCGCATCGATGACACTGATCGGCCAATACCATTACCCGCTCCTGCCAGTGCGGCTGCTGCTACGGGACCGCTTCCCGTCAATCGAGCGCGCACCGCAGATTCGCTGTCCGGTCCTCGTCATCGCCGGTACGTCGGACACGATCATTCCTATCGACCACACCCGGCGTCTGTACGACGCCATCACTGCACCCAAGACGTTTGTGGAGATCGACGCAGATCACAATGACGACGCGCTGCTCGATGGCGAAAAGATGATTCAGGCGATTGCGCGGTTCTTACTCAAACCGCCGGCGGGCGCTGAGTAAGCGCAGGGCGGCGCGGAGACATCCAAACGCAGAGATCCCTCCTCCGCGATGTTTCCCTCCGTCCTCCGCCACCCCAGCGTCCTTAATCTCAAAAGACGGTGAGCGCCTTGTAATCCGGTGCGACGCGATCGAGGCGACGAGACAGCTCGGGCAGGTGACACGTGGGCACCGCGGGAAAGAGATGGTGTTCCACGTGATGGAACATGTCGTAGGACACGACGTTCTTGAGCCATCCTCGCTGCGTACGGGCGAGACTGCCGATCGGCTGACAATCGTGATGCACGGTCCACACAGCGAAGAACGCCGTGAAGCACTGGCCGGCGATCATGGTCAACACGTGGGCGCGTAACGGCAGCCACTCAGTGAGCATGGCTGCAGTGATGGCGAGCATGATGGCGATCATCTCGGCGACAATCCAGCGCCGCGTGCTCGCATTGGCGAGCGCCCAGCCACTGCGATGCAGATGCACCGCGAACGCCGGTCCATTCAGCAACGCCCTCCACCAGCTCAGCGTCGCAGCCCGCCCTTCGACATCGTCATCGTCCAGACAATGACGATGATGATTCAGGTGCGTCGCCTGGATCGCATGCATCGCGCTCATCATGGTGACGCTCAGCGCGAACATGGTGAGGTGCGTGGACAGTCGCCCGAGCCCAAGTGCGTAGTGATAGGCGTTGTGGACCTGGCGAAGACCGGTGAGGAAGAAGAAAAATGCGCCGGCGAGAGCGAGCGCCGCAAACGCCCGATGACTCGTTGTCGCGAGGTGCCACGCGATCAATGAGCTCGCAAGCCACGGCGTCGTGATCAGCGTTTCATAGACGACCTCGCCGCCCGTCAGCGGCAGCAGATCGCGCCATTCGACGTCCCGAAGTCGCTCATCCCTGACCTGGGCCACGCCGAAGTTTTCGGTTCGGGACAGTGGTCTCTACAGGCCCGAGCGTTTTTGGCCTTGATGATGACCGTCGTCGGCATCATCCGCGCGCGAGACACTGAATACAGCGCGCCGGATCGATGGGTTCCTCTTTCGTCGTGGCGGGATCGACTGGCGTCTCGAGTGCTTCGATGTTTAGGCCGGCCTGAGCGATCTGCACCGGAGAGAGATCGAATCCCCACAGCTCGCGCCCCGTGTGTCGCAAGATAGAAAGGCGAGTCACCGCTGCCACACCCCAGTTCCACGCTCGGATACCGGAGATGCCATCGAGAAGATGGAGTGTGTTTTCCGTCGGTGCGAGCGGCCCGTACTCCGGCAACGCCGTGCCGCCATGAAAGCGCGGCGCCACGTGATTCCAGGCCTCGCGATTCGTGGCCAGGCTAACGTCCGGTGAAACCATGTGATCGTTGAGGCGCCCTTTTAGGAGGCCAGTCTCGGCAGCATCCGCGCGTTCCATTCACCGTATTGGGTTCGAATTCGTTGGAAGACTTCCGGATATGCCGTTCGTAAATCGCTCTTTTCGCCGGGATCGACTGCGAGATCGAAGAGATGCTCGTTTCCGGATTCTTCGAGGTATTTCCAGTTGCCGACGCGCGTGGCGGCACGCTCCTGTGTCCGCCAGAACAGCGTGCGGCTGTACGGAGGACGTCTGCCCGTGCAGACCGGCATCACGTCCTCGCCATCGAGCGGGTACGCTGCGTTGGGCATCGTGCCAGTCACGGCGAGAATCGTGGCCATCCAGTCCATCGTGATGACTGGCTGATCGCTGACGCGACCGGCCGGAATTGTCCCCGGCCACCTGACCATCGCCGGCACTCGAATGCCGCCTTCCCACAGATAGAACTTCTGAAATGAGAACGGCCAGTTGTACGAGTATCGTTCGCCGCCATTGTCACTGGTGAAAATCACCAACGTGTTGCGTTCGAGCCGTGCGCGGCGCAACGCCTCTAACACCCGCCCTATGCCGGCATCCATGCTCTTCACCATGGACGAGTAAATCTTCAGCGACCCGCCATCCACCATTGGACCCTCTCCATGGCTCGTGTGCCCGATCGCCTCGTCTTCTGGTCCTTCCCACGGTGAATGTGGCGCCGTGTAGTGAAGACTGAGATAGAACGGCTGGGCCCTTCGCCGTGTGATGAAGGCAGCGGCGCGTTCAGACAACAGCTCTGTCAGATATCCGACACGCTGCACCGGTTGAAGGTTCTCCCACAGGTCTGGTCCGTCGGAATCGCTCGATCGGTGTGTGAAGTAGTCACCCGCGCCGCTCAGGATGCCGAAGAACTCTTCGAACCCGTGACGATTGGGTCCGAACTCCGGCTTCCACCCGAGATGCCACTTGCCGATGAGCGATGTGTTGTAGCCGTTGTCCTTCAGCAGCGAGGCGATCGTGGGCTGGTCGGGGGGAAGGCCCTTGTCGCGATCACGACCTGTGAGCGGCTCGTGTAGTCCAACGTCAAGCCGCTGTGGATATCGACCGGTAACAAACGCGCATCGTGTCGGCGTACACACCGGAGCCGCAGCATAGGCGCTCGTGAACTTCACTCCTTGTTTGGCGAATGCGTCCAGCACCGGCGTTTGATAGTCCGGGCGTCCGTAGCAGCTGAGATCGCCGTAGCCGAGATCGTCGGCAAGGATGAACAGCACGTTCGGCCGTTCCGCCATCGAGCTGCGTCGTCCGCCGGCGACGAGCGCACCCGCAGTGGCTGCGGCATTGATGAATTCGCGACGAGTGACTCTGGATTCCATCCGAACGCGGATCGCGCAGCCTCAGTACAGCTGCGTCCGATTCCGCTCCTCCATCTCACACTCGTACTGCTGCGCGGTGATGTCGGCCGGCTTGATCTGATCGTGGAGTACCTGCGCCATCGAGGCCAGTGCGTCTGGTGCCGGCCATTCGGCGTGCCTCCACAGCTTCGAACGGAGAAACGCTTTCTGACAGTGCAGGAAGCACTGCTCGACCTCGACGCCGATAGCCAACTGCGGCGTCTTGTCGTGCGCGACACAGCGCGCGAGCAGTCCCGGATCTCTCGTGATCCAGGCGCGTCCGTTGATTCGCAAAGTCTCCTCACGTCCGGGGACGAGGAAGATCAGGCCGATGTGGGGGTTCGTCAGCAGGTTCTTCATGCCGTCGAATCGCTTGTTGCCTGGACGATCGGGAATCACGATGTGACGATCGTCGAGCACGGCGACGAAGCCAGGAGCATCGCCTTTGGGCGAGACGTCACAGCTGCCGTCGCTGCCTGATGTGGCCATGACCAGGAACGGCGACGCCGCGATGTAGGCACGGCAGTGTTCGTCGAGAGCCCGCCGTTCCTTCAGAATCGAGCGGGGCGATGCAGCGCCGAGCAGGTCGCGCAACTCCTGTTCGCTGGTGACGATGTGATTGAACGGTGTCATTACGTTCTCCGGTCCGGCTAAAGCCGGACACTACCTAAGTCCGGCTAAAGCCGGACACTACCTAAGTCCGGCTGAAGCCGGACACTACGTACGCAACCGAGGAATCAGACTGAGCGCGTTTTCACGCTCGATGCCGCGGAGTTCGTCGGCGGAGAAACCACTCGATTGCAGTCCCTGGATTTGCGGCGCACCATCGAAGAACGGCGCGTCAGTCCCAAACACAATCTGTGTCGTCGGCACGAGCGTCTTCAGCGCGTTCATGTTGACCGGATTCGCCGAGCCCGCGGTGTCGTAGTAGAAGCGCCGGAGATGAAACAGACGTGAGTTTGGCTTCGGCTGACCCGCGAGATTGGCGGCCGTCATTTCGGCACCGAGCAGACGACCGGCGACCGAGGTGATCGTGCCGCCGGCGTGGGAGAAGATCCAGCGGATGTCCGAGTACTTCGTCGCCGCATCGCTGACGACGAGGCTGAAGATGGTGCGCGTCGTGTCAGTCGGATATTCAAGCAGCTGATTGTTCACGCGCGGGATCAGTCCCTGACAGCACTGCGCGTCGGTGGGATGCGTGTAGACCACGGCCTTGCGTCGATGCAGCTCTTCGAGCACAGGCGCGAACTGCGGATCGCCGAGCCACGCGTTGCCATAGCTGGTCAGGATGCCGACGCCGTCCGCCTTCAGTGTGTCGAGTGCGTACGCGATCTCCTGGAGGCTGCCTTGCACGTCCGGGAGGGGCAGCACCGCGAACAAACCGAAACGGCCTTTGTGATCCGCCACCATCTTCGCGGCCGCGAACTCGTTCATCTCGCGCGCGAGCGTTCGCGCTTCCTGCGCGTCGCCGAACCACACGCCGGGCGCGGTGATCGAGAGCATGGCGGTCTGCGTGCCAACGCGGTCGAGTGTTTCGACCGCACGCGCCGGCGAATAATCCTTCCATGCCGCGAATCCAGGCACGGCGCTGACCGCATTCTTGGCGCCGAGGAAGGCGAGAAAGCTCGGCGACACGAAGTGTTGATGGATGTCGATGCGTTGCGTCTTCGCCGGAGACGCCTGAGCCGACGCCAGCCGCCCAGTCAGCAGCGCGCCCGCACCTGCCGTCAGCGTTCCGATAAACTGTCGCCTGGTCGCACGCTCCACCGATGAGTCCTCCGCTCTGAGCATTGTGCATTGTTCACCGTTAGAGACGCTATGAAGTCTTTCTCACTGTTGCTCGCTATCCTGCTGCTCGCCCAAACGCCCGCGCCGCGAGTCCAGCCGTCGCAGACGTCGGGTCCGGTGCACCGCCTCGATCCGCTCTCGGCGGCCGAGATCACGCTCGTCACCGACGCATTGTCGAAGGCAGGCCGCATGTCGCCTTCCGTACGCGTCGTCACGATCGAACTTGCCGAGCCGGATAAGGCCTCGCGCTCGCAGTCGAGAGTCGGTCGCGCGGTGCTCTACGACTGGAGCTCCGGCTCCACCACGGAAATGACGGTCGATCTGCAGAGCCGCGCGGTCAGTGCGCCGACGACGGTCGCCACCGGCGATCCACCGATTCGCCGCGTCGTGATCGATCGCGCCACGGAGATTGCGCTCGGCGATCGGCGTGTGGTGCAGGCGCTGGCGCGACAGGGCATCAAGGATCTGGAACGCATCACCTTTCTCGGCGGCACCGGCGAAGGGCAGAGGCTGCCGCGGCGTGGATCCGCGATTCCGATCATCGTCTCACCGCTGGTGTGGGATCCGATTGGCAACGGCATGGAAGTGCGTGGGGTTGACGTTCGCGTCGATCTCGCCGGCGGGACGGTGGAGGAAGTCCTCGAGTCGCCATTCCGCGGCGGCTTCGGCACCGAGCCTCAGGTGCCGGCGCCACCGCCGGCCCGTCCACTCAAGCCGCTCGTCATGTCACAGCCGAATGGCCCGAGCTTCAGCATCCGCGGCAGCGAGATCTTGTGGGACCGCTGGCGGATTCACTTCGGTGTGCATCCGCGACGAGGGGTCGAGATCTATGACGTTGCGATCGTCGATGGCAAAGAGACGCGACCGGTGCTGTATCGCGCCGGGCTCTCAGAGTTGATGACGCCGTACGGCGATCCCGAATACGTCTCGTGGTTCCCTCGTGATGCCGGCGATTACGGCATGTCGATCTACAGCGCCACGCGTGCCAGCGCCATCGTCGGGTCTGACGCTCCGGCCAACGCGACGTTCGTTCCCGCAGTATTTCCCGATCCCAAAGGGCGTCCGATCACGGTGCCGCGTGTCGTAGCCATCTACGAGCGCGACGGCGGTGTGCTCTGGCGGCATAGCAACCGCTCGATGCGCGCGCGTCAACTGGTGCTGAGCGGTTACACCACGGTCGACAACTACGATTACCTTTTCCACTGGATCTTCGGTCAGGACGGCGCGATCGACGTGCAGGTCCAACTGAGCGGCGTCATGAACATCCGCCCGGTGACGGCGATGCGCGAGTCGGCTCATGGAGATGATGAGTGGATGTTTGGTCATCTGGTGGCGCCGCGCGTGCGGGCACCGAATCACCAGCACTTCTTCAATTTCCGGCTCGATCTCGACGTGGACGGCGACAGTAATCGCGTCTTCGAGATGAACACGTCGAACGCGCAGGCGCAGTTGAAGGATCGCGTCGGTGAATGGTTCGGCATGCGTCAGACGACGCTGAAGAGTGAACTTGCCGCGCGTCGCGACATGGATCTGTCCACCGCGCGCCGATGGCTCGTCGCAAGCGCGACCAAAATGAACGACCTCGGTCAGCACACCGCGTATGCGCTGGTTCCTGGTGAGAACGCACCGTCGTTCCAGGCGCCGGGCTCGGCACCGCGCCGGCGGGCGTCGTTTCTCGAGCATCAGCTGTGGGTGACGCAGTTCGACCCGCGTCAGATGTACGCGTCCGGCGAGTGGGTCAACCTGATGCGCGAGCGTGATGGCGTTGAGATGTGGAGCGCCGACGACCGTCCGCTCGTCGACAAGGATGTGGTGCTCTGGTACACGTTCTCAGTGCTGCATCTGCCCCGACCCGAGGATTGGCCGGTGATGCCGGCGCACACGGCAGGATTCCGTCTCGTGCCGATCGGCTTCTGGGCAATGAATCCTACGACGCCGGCGAAATGACTATCGCTGATTCTTCGATCTGTGATTGTTGAATCGTTGGTGATTGTTGATTGGCGATTGTTGATTTGACCAATCAACGATCATCAATCGCCATTCAACAATTCGATCAACAATCTAAGATCCCTAATCACCAATGTTCTAATTGCGATCGCCATCCTGCGGATCGTCCTGATTGCGGTCACCCCGGCGAGGCGCGGCCGCAGCAGGAATCGGGGTGCCGGGAGTGCCGCCAAGCTCGGCGATCGCCTTGGCAGTGGCTTCGTGCACAACCGCCGCGGTGCCGCCGAATCCGAAGCCGCCGGCTAGTCCGCGCGCGTAGTCGAGCGCGGTGTAGCCACGCTTGTCCGGGGCGTTGATGTTAGCGCCATTTTTCTGCAGGAACGTGATGACGTCGGTGAGGCCCCAGAGCGCGGCGCCGTGCACGGCCGTGCGCCCCTGGTTGTCGGCGCCGTTGACGTCGGTGCCCGCCGCCACGAGCAGCGTGATCGTCTCGATCGCGTCCTTCTGCGTCTTGTTGCGGCCGGTCATGTCCTCTTCGCGCGTGGCGACATTGGCCGCCATCATGATCCCGTTGACGCCGTTGCGCGTTGCCGCCTTCGGATTGGCGCCCTTGTCGAGCAAAATCTTGATTACCGGCGTGTCGCCAGCCTTCGCCGCGCGGAGCAGCGGTGTCGTGCCCGCGCCGAGGACGCCATCACCGCCACGATCGAGCTTGGTGCGGTAGGGCAGCTGCGCGCGCAGCGTGGCATTCACGTTGGCACCCTTGGCCAGTAGCTTCTGGATGATGTCCATGCTGCTCAGCGTCGAATCGGATTCTTTCGGCGCCGGACGATTCGACGCCGGCATGGTGTGCGCGTCGACGGCGGCGAGCAGCGCAGTGCGACCGACGTTGTCCGCGATGTTGACGTCGATACCGGCGTCGATCAACGCGCCGGCGACGTCGAACTCGCCGTTCATCAACGCCAGCACCAGCGCGCTGTGGTTCTCGGGATCGATGTCGTTGATATTGGCGCCCGACTTGGCGAGCACCGTGACGCAGTCCACGCAACCCGCACGAGCGGCGAGCAGTAATGCGGTGAATCCGCCGGGTGGCAGCCACTTGTCTCGCGGCTCCGATGTTCGCTGACGCTCCCACGTGACCACCGTCGAGCGCGCGTTGACGTCGGCGCCGGCCTCGACGAGCACACGCACCATCGCTGCGTGCCCTTGTGCCGCCGCCCACATCAGCGGTGTCTGACCGCGCCAGTTATCGCCGGCGTCCACCTTTGCCCCGCGCGCGAGCAGTGCTTTGGCCGCATCGACATTTCCGGTGTGCGCGCACGTGTGCAGCGCCGTCTCACCGAGCGGGCCTGTCGCGTTTGGACTGACCCCGGCCTTGAGCAGGTGCTCGACGACCGCCGCGCTTCCGCTTTCGCACGCCAATGAGATCGGCGTCACGCCGTAGCGATTCGCCACGTCGGCTTTCGCGCCGGCCTTGAGCAGCCGCTCGACAAGCATCACCTCGTCGTACCGCACCGCCCAATGCAGCGCCGTCGTTCCATCGGGCTCGGCAATGTTGGGATCGACGCGCTTGGAGAGCAGCGCGACAGCGGCCGCACCGTTGCGCGCTTTGGCGGCCTCGACGAGACGCAGATCTTTCGATGTGACCGTATCTGCCGCGAGCGCGGAGCCGGCCATGAGGCACGTCAGCGAAAATGCCGTGAGCAGCGCGCGCACGTTACAGATTCTCCAGTGTTCCAGTGCTGTCGCCGAGCGACTCCTGCTTGACGCCCACTTTATCGAGCATTGTCACCAGCAGGTTGGTCATGGGCGTGTGGTCGGCATACTTCAAGTGACGTCCGCCCTTCATCTTCCCAGCCGCGCCGCCGACGACGAGGTTGGGCAGCGGGTAGTGATCGTGGGCGTTGCTGTTGCTCATGTTGCTGCCGTAGAGGAGCAGCGTGTGATCGAGCAGCGAGCCGTCGCCGTCGGGCAGTGACTTGAGCTTCTCCAGGAAGCCTTTGAACTGATTCACGTTGAACGTCTGAATCAGGACGTTCTTCGCCATCTTCTCGGCGCGGTTCTGGTGGTGCGAGATCGCGTGATGGCCGTCGGTGACGCCGACCTGCGTATAGGTGCGGTTGCTGACCTCGCGCGACACCATGAATGTGATCACGCGGGTGATGTTGGCCTGATACGAAAGGGCCATCAGCTCGTACATCAGCGCGACGTGTTCCTCGAAGTCGAACGGCACGCCGGCCGGACGCGCGGGCAACTCGAGATCGGCGTCGCCCTGGCTCTTCTCCGCGCGTTGGATCCGTCGTTCGATCTCGCGCACGTTCTCCAGATACTGGTTCATCGTCTGGCGATCGGACGGCCCGAGCTGCAGCTGCAATGCCGCTGCGTCCTTGGTGATCGCATCGAGGATGCTACGGTCTTCCTGAATGCGAGCCAGGCGCTCGCTGGGACTGCCGCCCTCGCCGAACATGCGCTCGAACACCTTGCGCGGATTGATCTCCATCGGCAGCGGCGTTTCCGGCGTGCGCCACGACAGCGTGTTCATGTAGATACAGCCGTAGTCGCGATCGCACGATCCGATGAGACCCGAGTGATCCTCTGTCGCGAGTTCCATTGATGGCAGCGGATTGTCCTGACCGATCGACTGCGCTGCGATCTGATCGGCTGTCACGCCGGCAAACGCATCGACGCCCTGCGTCGCCTTCGGCCGCACGCCGCTCAGCCAGGTCGTCGGGCTCAGCGAGTGGACGGCGGTCGTGTCTGCAGCCTTGTGGCCGAGGCCGCTGACGACGTTGACGTAGTCGCGGAAGGGTTCGAGCGGCTTGAGGATCGGAGTGAACTCGAACCCGCCGCCAACGGCGGCAGGGGTCCACTTGTCCATGATGGCGCCATGCGGAACGTAGACGAATCCGAGACGCGGCAGCGGCTTCGCGGCAGTCTGCGCGAGCAGCGTTCGGGCCGGAATCATCGAGTCCAGCAGCGGGAGGGCGAGAGTGGCGCCCATGCCACGCAAGAAGGTGCGACGGGGCAGGCTCTTCTTGGTTATGAACATTGCATCCTCATAGGCGGGTCTGAAGACATAGGCGGGTCTGAAGACCGCCTCTACGTTATCTATTCCATCTATTCCGTACGTCCGCGATTCGTCTACGCGATTCCGTAGAGGCGGGTCTTGAGACCCGCCTGGTATCAATGCGACGCGACCAGTGCTGTATTCTGCGCCGTCTTCATCTGGAACGGCACGCTTTTCACGATTCCCAGAACGACCGATGAGAAGCGGTAATTCTGCGTGGCGCTGCTCGCCGCAATGCCGCGAATCACCGGCATGTCGGTTGACTCCATGCCCCGGCCCAGCCCGTAAGTCATGAGCTTCTGCGTCACGGTTCGGACAAACAACTCGGGCCGCTTCAGGACAGCTTTTCGGAGTGCCACCGGTCCGTCTACACGGCTGCCGTCAGCGAGCTGGCCGGCGGGATCGATGTTGCCGCCGGGCTCTTTCACACGCCACTGCCCGATGCCATCGAAGTTCTCGAGCGCGAGGCCAAGCGGATCCATCACGCGGTGGCACGTCGCACAGGTCGGTGTCGCACGATGCATCTCGAGCCGTGCGCGTAGCGACTTCGCTTCTTCGCCGGGCTGGTTCTCCTTCAGGTCCGGCACGTTCGGCGGTGGCGCCGGCGGCGGCGTGCCGAGAATGTTCTCGAGGATGTACTTACCGCGCAGGACCGGTGACGTGCGGTTCGGATACGACGTCACCGTCAGGATGCTGCCCTGACCGAGCAAGCCGCGGCGTTCTTCGTTCTTCAGCACCACTTTGCGGAAGTAGCTGCCGTAGACGTTCTCGATCCCGTAGTGGCGCGCGAGCCGTTCATTGACGAACGTGTAGTTGGCGTCGATGAGATCCATCAGGCTGCGGTCTTCGCGCATGATGCTCTCGACGAACATCTCTGTCTCCTGGCGGAACGCCTGACGCAGCTCGTTGTCGAAGTTCGGGAAGTCGCCAGGCGTCGGAATGTGGCCTTTGAGGTTGCGCAGCATCAGCCACTGGCTCGCGAAGTTATCGACGAGCGCGCGCGACTTCGGATCGGCGAGCATCCGCTTCACCTGTCGCTCGAGCATGGCTGGCTGGCTGAGCGTGCCTTTGGATGCGACGGTCAGCAATTCCTCGTCGGGGATCGAGCTCCACAGGAAGAACGAGAGACGCGAGGCGAGCTCGATGTCGGTGACTCGTTCAGCCGTAGGCCGGGTCTTGTCTTGTAGACCCGGCGCCGTTTCCGTGCGGAACAGGAACTTAGGACTCGCGAGGATCAGGCGCAGCCCCTGCTCGATGCCGTCGTCGAAGTTGCCCTTCTTTCGGCCCGCGTCATAGAGCGCGAGGATCGGCTCCATGTCGGCTGTCGTCACCGGGCGACGATAGGCACGCGTCGCGAGATTCGTGAGAATGCGTCGTGCACAAGCAGTTTCGGCTGAAGCCTGAGTCGGCTTGCACGCGTAAATTCGACGACGGCTCGGCGTGTCGCCAGGGCCGGTCGGATTGTACGGACCCGTCAGATTCACGTGATCGATGATCGGGATGCCGTTCATGTTCTGCAGATCGTGATCGCGCTCGTGCGGCTGCAGCGGCTCGTCCGATTCCGACGCGTTGCGCCTGACGAACGTGACACCGACCATATGCGGACCGGCCTTCACCTTCACGCGCGTCTTCAGCCGGTCGTCGATCTTGTTCGCGGCCTCCGACATGTTCGCGTCCGACGCCTTGTTGTCAGCCTCGCCTCCGACTGGAACGGCGAACACGCGCTCACCGTCGATCGAGACCTCGAAGAGATGCTCGTACTCGAGTCCCTTCATGTAGCCGACGATGTTGCGGAGAAGGAAGGTGGCAAATTCGTACTCGGCGTCCTGCGGGAAGTTGTGGCGGAACAGCAGTCCGCCGCGCGTGCCGAGCGGCAGGCCCTCGACATGATCTTCCTGCGAGTCGTCTGGGGAAATGCGATACGCGAGTCGCACGACATCGGTATCTGATCCCACCGCGAGGCTGCTGATGCGACGCGCGGCCGAGAGATACTGCTCGAGCAGCGACGGCGACACACGCAGCACGCCCGCGATGTTGTCGAACCCGTTGCTCTCATCGTCTGCGGGCAAGAGATCGGTGACGTCGACCTGCAGATCGAGCAGGTCACGTACCGCGTTGCCGTACTCAGTGCGATTCAGACGATGAACGGGCTTGTAGCCGGGCTTGATGTTGCCCTGGGCGCCGCGATCGAGCGTCTGCTCGAGCGACACCGCGAACGCCTCGAGCGTCGCTTCATCGGGGCGAGGCATGCCCTGCGGCGGCATCATCCCGCCGCGCAGTTTCATGACGACCTTCTCCCACACATCGGAATGTGCGGCAGCCTCCGCCGGGTTCATGCCTTCGAGCGAGAGGCCTCCGGTCTTCACGCGCGCACTGTGGCAGGTGAGGCAATACTTCTGAACGAGTGCCGCGTCCGGAACAGGTGCTTGCAGGGCGGGTCCTTTGGGACCGGCATCGGCCTGTGGTGCCGGGCTTTGTACGGCCGCTTGTTTGGGAACGGCCGGGGCTCGAGAATTCCCCTGCGGATCGGCTTTGAGACCGATCGACGCGACGAGTGCGATGACCGCGAAGAACAGGCCGGTCTTCATGGACCGATTGGCCACGGACATACCTTTCATGGTCCGCATTCGCAGAAGGGGTGGAAGTGACAACCAGCCTTCGACTGCAACCTAACGGCCGCGACAACGGAGCGGCCGAGGTAACGTCGCGAATCGCGTACCCTGAATACGCCTGAGCGGCGTGGACTATAACATTCCCCTCGGCCGATCCTGGGCCGGAAACGGGACATCTATTATGACCTTTAAGTGCCTGTGCACGCTAGGGATACTGCTTATGGCCGGCCTGCTCTCGGCTCAGCAGCGATGGCTGACTGCGTCGGACAAAGCGCTGCAAACAAACGGCATGTTCAGCGAGTTTCCATTGCCGAATCCCGGCAGCGGTCCGACGACCATTGCCCTGGCTCAGGACGGAACGCTCTGGTTCACTGAAAGCGCCGGCAATCGCATCGGCCGGATGAATCCCGACGGCACTGGCCTCGAGGAATTTCCGCTGCCCAACGCGAACAGCTCACCGCGGATCATCGCGCTCGGGTCCGACGGCAATATGTGGTTCTCAGAGCACACCGGCAATCGCATGGCGCGCATCACGCCGGACGGCACCATCACCGAGTTTGCGATCCCCACGCCGAACAGCATGCCGCGGGCAATCGCGCTCGGCTCGGACGGCAATATCTGGTTTGGTGAATTCGGCGGCGGCAAGATCGGTCGCATCACGCCGCAAGGCGTCGTCACGGAGTTTCCGATTCCGACACCCGACAGCGGACCTCGCGCGCTCGCTGCTGGACCCGATGGCAACGTCTGGTTCTCGGAATTCAACGCCAGCAAGATCGGTCGCATTACGCCTCAGGGAGTGATCACTGAGTTCACGTTGCCACGTCCGAACTCGGGGCCCGGGGACATCACCGCGGGCGCCGATGGCCACATGTGGTTCGTCGAGTTGGCCGGGACCATGGATGGGCGAAAGCCAGACGGCAATCGCGTTGGCCGCATCACGATGAAGGGCGAGATCACCGAATTTCCGATTCCGAGTCAGACCGGATCGCCGATCAATGTGGCGGTCGGACCGGATCGCAACGTGTGGTTCACCAAGGGCGGCATGGTTGGGCGCGTGACGCCGGATGGCACGATCACCGAGTTCCCGCTGCCGGCGTCGAGTGGCGGTGGCACGGGGTTGACGGCGGGGAGCGACCGTCAACCGCCGAACCGCTTGAGCAACCGACTCTGGGTTGCGGCGTCCGGAGGGAACAAGCTGGTGTCTTTGAGTTTTGAGTAGCCGCGCTCGAGCTCACGCTCGGGACGCCCTGCGCAGGAGCGAATAAGCAAAACTTTGAGGGCGCGGATTCATACCGCACGCCTGCGAAGTATGATTCGGCATCCTGTTCCGCGTCTCAGCGCCTCCGCGGTTCGTCACGGGGTAAAGAATGCCACGCATTGTGAATGCGCTCGTCTGGATCGCGATCTCCGTCCTCGGCGCCGCGGCCTTCGGTTACATCGCGATCTCGCGCGGTGAAACGATCGGTGCGGCCTGGCTCGTCATCGCCGCGGTGTGTTCGTATCTCGTCGCCTACCGCTTTTACTCGCGGTTTATCGCCGACAAGGTCTTCGAGCTCAACCCGAAGCGTGCCACACCGGCTGAGCGATTGAACAATGGCCGCGACTTCGTACCCACGAACAAGTGGATTCTGTTCGGCCATCACTTCTCGGCCATCTCAGGCGCCGGTCCACTCGTCGGGCCCACACTCGCTGCGCAGTTTGGATTCTTGCCAGGAACGATCTGGTTGATCGCCGGCGTCGTGCTTGGCGGCGCGGTGCAGGA
>DATCXH010000757.1:0-3977 GCA_036565925.1 Vicinamibacterales bacterium | reverse complement strand
GTCCGTGCTTGGTCCTTGGTCCGTGCCTGGTCCTGAGTCCGTGCTTGGTCCTTGGTCCGTGCCTGGTCCTGAGTCCGTGCTTGGTCCTTGGTCCGTGCTTGGTCCTTAGTCCTTCGTGCGTCGTCCCCTCGGACTGGGGGCGGACCGAGAACCAAGGACCAAGGACCTTTATTTGCGGTACGGCGCGAAATATCCTTTGCGCGACTGGACGCGCAAATCCTTGGAGTCGGGACGCCGGACTTTAATCTCCACTTTGCGCCAGCTCCCGTCGGCCGCCGTATTCGTCGACACGTAGCCCAGACTGTACTGCGCGCGGATCTGCATCAGGATCTTGTCGTAGGCCTCTTCGATCTGTTTCATCTGAAACGGGAAGAAGGCCTCGCCGCCACTCTCGGTGGCGAGCTGCGTCAGTCGGAGCCGCTGCTCGGCGCGCACGCTGCCTGGCTGATTCTCGAGGAACCCAACGGAATAGACCGTGACGTCCGAGGCGCGCACCAGCGTGAGCACGTCGCCAAATCGAATCGTGCTGCGCGTATCCCCACCGTCGGTGAACAAGACGAGGATCTTGCGGCCGGTCTGCTCCGCGGCACCGTCGAGGTACACCCCGAGTGCGTCGTACATAGCAGTGAAGCCGCCCGGCTTGCGCGCACGAATGCGCTCGACCAGCCGTGGAAAGTCCAGCTGCCCGTACTTCGCCACGCGCACTTCCGTGTCGAAGTCCACCAGCGTGATGTCCTTGGCGTCGGAGAGCGTGTTGAGGAATCGCACCGCAGCGGATCGCGACAGCCTGATGTCGGCGTCCATGCTGCCGCTGGTGTCGAACAACAGCCCGAGATGGAGCTCCGGGGCGGCGTCCTGATCGCCGCGGGCAAAGTATTCGATCGTCTGCTTCTTACCGTCCTCGAAGATCTCGAGATCGTCACGGGTGAGGTCGGTCAGGAAGTTCGCCTTCTTGTCGGAGATCGTGACGCCAAGGCTGACGATTTCGGTCCCGGTCCGAAACGTCGGCTGCTGTGCGAAGAGGGTGCACGCGCATGCAAACACGACAATTCCGGAAAGAAAACGCATACGGGTCCGATCATAAACCCGCCTCGGCTGGGAGGCGTATAATGATCGTTTGGAGCGTATGTCTAGGGTGTCTCCTTGGACAGGCGCGCGCACCCGATGAGGTGCGTCGCGGTCTGTCAAACGGAGCTCGCCATCAGGATGCTCGATGAGATCCTGCTGCCCAGCTTCGAAGTCGAGTTCCTGGTTGAGAGCAAGTCCGTTGCGCGTCGCCTACACGACAGCGGGCTGAACGTGACCGCCGGGGTTCTAAGCCGGATGGACACGTATGTCAAAGCCGATCTCACGCCAGGCACATCCGTCGTCGTCGAAGACAACGGCCGGAAGAGTCTCAGGAAGATTCTCGAGGCCATCTACGACGCCGGGGGAACACTGGTCTACGTGCTCGGCGTCGGCACCTCACACACCCGAGAGCGTGAGGAGGAACTGAAGGCGCTCTTCCCCGAGCTCAATTACCTGGCCCTCTCGGAACTATTCGGCGGGCCGCTCCTCACCGAGTTCAGTCGCTCCCTCACCCGCCTTCGCGTTCAGCAGTATCAACGGTTCTTCAGCGACGCTGACCGCGTCCTCATCCTCCTCCACAACGACCCGGATCCCGATGCGATGGCCAGCGGCCTGGCGCTGCGCACGGTCCTGCATCGCAACCGGCAGACGGCCGTCATCGCCGCCTTGCAGGGGGTGACGCGTCCGGAGAACCAGCGGATGATGAACCTCCTCGACATCCACGTCGAGATCCTGACGCTGGAGCAGGTCGAGGCCTTCGATCGCATCGCGATGGTCGACGTGCAGCCGCACTACTTTAGCGGCGCGATCGATAGCGTCGGACTGGTGATCGACCATCACCCTGAGCAGCCTGGTTACACGTCGATCTACAAGGACATCCGGGTTGACTACGGATCGACCTCGACGATCCTGACCGAGCACCTGCGCGCGGTGGACATGAACATCTCCGAGCGCGTCGCGACGGCGATGCTTTACGCGATCAAGTCCGACACGCTGTTCTTCAACCGTCAGGCCAACCGCGTCGACATCGAGGCCTTCTCCTATCTGTACCCGCTGGCTGACGCCACGCTGATCCGCAAGATGGAAGGCGCGGAAATCACGATGGACCGCCTCGAGTACGTCGTGAAAGCCAAGCAGCAGGGTGTGATGATCGAGCAGGTGTTCTGCGCGTTTCTCGGCACGACGCCTCGCGAGGACTTCATTCCGTACGTGGCCGACTTCTACCTGCAGCTCGAGAACGTGCAGTGGACGATCGTGTCAGGAATCGTCAACGACTCCCTCATCATCTCGGTACGGAATCTCGGCTACTCGCGCAATGCCGGCGAGTTCGTGCGGAAGTACTTCAACGACATCGGCAGCGCCGGCGGCCATCGCGCCATGGCGAAGGCCGTCGTGCCACTACGCTCGTTCAAGGAGAAGTTCGGGAACCTTCAGGCCGATCAGTTCACCCAAAAGGTGCTCGAACTGGCGCTCGAGTTCCTGCACGAGCACCAGCCCAAGTTGGTGAAGGCGTAATAGTCCCTGGTCCATGGTCCTTAGTTCTTTGTCCGTCCGTGGTCCTGAGTCCCGAAGCGCAAAGCACCCCAAACGGACCAAGGACCTAGGACCAAGTACGGACCAAGGCCCAAGAACCAAGGCCTAAGAACTATCTGTCCTTCCCAAACAACGCGAGATCGACGGCGTCGCCCATCGCCTTGTATCCCGCGTCGCCCGGATGCAAGTGGTCGCCCGAGTCGTAGGCCGGCAAGAACTTCGTCGGGGCGGCTGGGTCCCGCGTGACCATGTCGAAGTCGATCACGCCGTCGTAGGCTTTACTCGTCCGGATCCAGTTGTTGAGCGCCTGACGCTTGGCCTCACCCTCTGGCGAGTAGTACGCAGCGCCTTCGTACGGCGTCAGCGTGGCCCCGTAGATCTTCAAGCCGCGTGCATGTGCGCGCTCGATCAGTTGCTTATGACCGGCGATCAGATCATCGGCGCTCGGAGTCGGGTTGTTGCGTGCAATGCCGATGTCGTTGATACCCTCCATTACGACGACGTGGGTGACGCCAGTCTGCATGAGCACGTCACGATCGAATCGAGCCAGGGCGCTGACACCGGCGCCGTCCCCAAGCACGCGGTTACCGCTGATGCCTGCGTTCAACACCGCCACGCCGGAGCCTTTCCGAGCCGCCAGACGTCGCGCCAGTTGATCTGGCCAGCGATTGTTGGTATCGGCCGTCGAGCGGGCGCCGTCGGTGATTGAGTCGCCGAACGTGACGACGGCAGGCGTTCCTGAGGGCGCCATGACTTCAACGCGCGCGATCATGAACCAGGCACCGCTGCGCGCGTTCACTGGAAGATTCGTCACGCCCGAATGATTCCCCGTTTCCGAGACGAAGTTGGTCTGCGACGCGCCGTTGTGTGTCGTCACCGGTGAAGAACTGATCCCGAGATCGTTGGGAACGTAGAGATCGATCACCAGATCTGACACCGGGGGCACCGCAAGATCGACGGGATCAGTCACCAGCGTGGCACCGGCAAGGACCGTGAACTTCGAAGCGCCCGCAACTGTCAGCGGCTTCACCGAGGAAGTGACCACCGAAGACTCCTTATCACGCAGCGCGATGTTGCCGGCGCCAATCTCGATCGGTGCCGTTCCGAACGCGTTGCTCAAGACGACGCGCACCCGGCTGCCGCCGACGCTCGTGCGCACGATTTGACGAAGCGTCTGGTTGTTCACCGTCGTCGGCGGAGCGAACCCGCCGCGGCCTCCCCCGGGAGCGGCCGGAGCCGGACCGGGTGGCGCAGTCGAGGGCGGGCCACCAGATCCAGACGATGGCTGAGCATTCGGCGCCGGTGCCGATGCAGGTGCTTGGGGTCCGGCCGGCGCTGGCCCCTGACCTCTGGGAGCACCCTGCTGCACGGGACGC
>DATCXH010000122.1:0-2949 GCA_036565925.1 Vicinamibacterales bacterium | reverse complement strand
CTGGCCTCGCGCATGAAGCACATTCCCGCGCAGCTCTCGGGCGGCCAGCAGCAGCGCGTTGCAATCGCGCGCGCCCTGGCAGGCAGCCCGCGCTTCCTGCTCGCGGACGAGCCGACCGGCAACCTCGATTCGCTGATGGCGCGCCAGGTGGTCGATCTGCTCGAGGACATCAACCGCCGCGGCACGACGATCATCATGGTCACGCACGATCCGGAGCTGGCGCGGCGCGCCCACCGCAACGTGCACGTGATGGACGGGCAGGTCACCGATCTGCAGCCGTTTGCGGCGAAGCCGCTGGTCCGCTCCGAAGCGATTGCCACAGGTTGAAAAGCCATGCTCGCTTACTACTTCCGCATCGCCATCAAGAGCCTGCGCCGCAATCCAATGCTCACCGCGCTGATGATCGGCGCGATCGCGGTCGGCGTCGGCGTGTGTATCACCACGCTCACTGTGTATCGCCTGATGTCAGGCAACCCGATGGAAGCGCGCAATGACGTGCTGTATTCGGTCACGCTCGACAGCTGGGATCCGAACAAGAGCTGGAGCGAGGACCATCCCGAGCTGCCGCCGCCCGAGCTCACGTATCGCGACGCGCAGGCGCTGTACAACTCCGACATCCCGGACCGCAAGGTAATGATGCGCAAGGCGTCGTTTGTGGTCGAGGCTCCGCCCAAGAGCGGCGTGGCGCCCTTCCTCGTCACCGGACGCACGACGACCAAGGATTTCTTCGGCATGTTCGACGTGCCGTTCAAGTACGGCGGCGGCTGGGATCAGGCGGCGGACGATGCCGCGCAGATGGTGGTGGTGCTGTCGAAACAGGCCAACGACAAGGCGTTCGGCGGCGCGAACAGCGTCGGCCAGATCGTGCGGCTCGACGGCCGCGAGTACAAGGTCGTCGGCGTGCTCGACGAGTGGGCGCCGACGCCGAAGTTTTACGACATGAACAACGGCGTATTCGACGAGATCGAGGAACTGTTCGTGCCCTACGGCATCGGCACGCAGTTCGAGATGCAGAGCTCCGGCAACACCAACTGCTGGCGCGACCAGAACATCAACAGCTTCCAGGACTTTCTCAACAGCGACTGCGTCTGGATCCAGATGTGGGTGGAGCTGCGCGGCAGTCAGAAGGCCGAGGCATTTCAGCAGTTCATCGACAACTACGTGCGCGAGCAGAAATCCCTCGGCCGCTTCGAGCGGCCGCTGAACAACCACCTGCGCCATCCGGATGAGTGGCTGAAGGTCAACGAGGCGGTGCAGGACGACAACCGCGTGCTCGTCGGCTTGTCGTTCACGTTCCTGGCGGTATGCCTGCTGAACATGATCGGTCTGTTGCTTGCGAAGTTCCTCGGCGCGGCGCCGCTGGTCGGCCTGCGGCGTGCGCTCGGTGCGAGCAAGTCTGCGATTTTCCGACAGCATCTCGTGGAGGTCGGCGTGATCGGGTTGGGCGGCGGCCTGCTCGGCATCGCGCTGGCGGCGCTCGGGCTATGGGGCGTGCGCCATCTCTACGAGAACTACGACGAGCTGACCCGACTGGACTTCCCCATGTTGCTGACTGCGATCGGCATCGCGGTCCTGTCGGGTCTGCTCGCCGGCTTCTATCCGACATGGCGCGTGTGCCGGGTGCAGCCGGCCGCCTACCTCAAGACACAGTAAGAGGTCCGTATGGAACTTCGTCCCATCCTGAGCGCGATGCTGCGTAACAAGACCGGCGTGCTCCTCGTCGGGCTGCAGATCGCACTGACGCTGGCCGTGGTCGCCAACTCCGTCGCCATCATCATGACGCGCGTCGAAAAGATCGGCCGGCCTCCGGGCATCGACTCCGACAACCTGATCTTCGTGCAGAGCTACGGTTTCGGGCCGAACTACGATCAGCGCAGCACGATCGACAACGACCTGCGCCTGCTGCGCTCGATACCCGGTGTGGTCAGTGCCTCGCCGATCAGCCAGATTCCAATGTCGGGCGGCGGCTCGTCGACGAACCTCGGGCCGGAGCAGACGCGCGAGAAGGTCACGATCAACACGAACCACTTCTCGGTCGACGAACACGGCGTAGAAGCCCTGGGCGTGAAGCTCGCCGAAGGGCGCAACTTCACCCAGAGCGAGATCCAGTACAACCCGGATCCGAACTCTTCGGACTTCGTGCCGTTCGTGATCCTCAACAAGGACGCGGCGCGCGCCATCTTCGGCACCGAGCACGCAGTGGGCAAGACGGTGTACGACCAGTCGCATTCGGCGATCGTCATCGGCGTCATGGAGAACATGCTCGGCTCGTGGATCGGCTGGGACAAACTGACGCAAGTCATGCTGACCCCGCGCGTCGAGGCCGGCCCGCTTGCGCGCTACGTCGTGCGTGCGGAGCCCGGCCGTCGTGACGCGCTGATGATGGAAATCGAGCAGAAGCTCTCGAACTCGAATCCGAACCGCGCGATCACCTACGTGAAGTCGCATACGCAGATCAAGGAGCGCAGCTATCGCGCCGACAGCCGCATGGTCGCATTTCTGAGTGTGCTGATCGGATTGATGGTTTCGGTTACTGCGCTCGGTATCGTCGGTCTCGCGAGCTTCCACGTGAACGTGCGTCGCAAGCAGATCGGCACGCGTCGCGCGGTCGGTGCGCGTCGCCTCGACATCATCCGCTACTTCATGGTGGAGAACTGGTTGCTGACGACTGGCGGCGTGGTGGCCGGGAGTGTGCTCGCCTTTGCGTTGGGGCAGTGGCTGAGCTCGGCATATTCACTGCCCCGCCTGCCGCCCATGTACGTCGTGGGCGGTGTAGTCGTGCTACTGATACTGGGTCAGCTGGCGGCGTTCCTGCCGGCACGGCGCGCAGCGGCTATTCCGCCGGCAATCGCCACGCGGACGGTATGATTCGATCATGGCAAGCATTCTGATCATCGACGACAACGACGCCGTACGGACGGCGCTCGAGGTGCTGATTTCGCTGCAGGG
>DATCXH010000703.1:0-3877 GCA_036565925.1 Vicinamibacterales bacterium | reverse complement strand
CCCGAGGCGTCCGAGCCGTTCGGCTTCCACCTGGGTGAACGGCCTGCCTTGCGGCGTCAACAGCACCACTGTGTCCGCCGCACCGCGCGTCGAGCGAACGTGCTCGACGGCTTTGAGCAGAGGCTCGGGCTTCATCACCATCCCCGGACCGCCACCATACGGCACATCGTCCACGCTGCGATGCCGGTCCGTGGTGAAGTCACGCAGATCGTGGATCTTCACGTCCAGCAACCCGCGTTCAACGCCGCGACCGATCACGCCCTCCGCGATGCCGGCTTCGACCATCCGCGGAAAGATCGTGACGATGTCGAACTTCATCGATTCACGTCGAGGAGCCCGTCCGGGGGGTTGATCCGGATTCGCTTCAACCCGACGTCGATCTCTACGCAAATCTCCACGGCCAGCGGAATCAACACCTCACCGCGCGGCCCGTCGACTTCGAGCACGCTGCCCGCCGCACCACCGGCCACTCGCACGACGTCGCCAACGCGATCGCCGTCCATCGTTTCCACCGTACAGCCTATGAGCTGGTGGTGGTAATACATCCCCGCGTCGAGCGGCTGCAGTTCCTCTTCCGGTACTCGCAGGTCTAATCCGGCGAGCCGTTCGACGTCCTCAATCGACGAGAACCCTTCGAGGCCGATCACCGGTCGCCCGTTCTGCACGCGAGCCGACGTGACCGTCAGCTGCTCGTCGCCGCGTGCCGACCGCGTCCAGAAGATCGCGCCAGGCTTGAAGCGCTCTTCCACGAAATCCGTTTCCGGATTGACGATGACCTGGCCGCGGATACCGTGCGGCCGCGCCACGCGGCCCACCAGCACCATTGCATCCCAGTCAATCATCGACAGTCGTAGGCCGGGTCCTGCTCTTCGGACCCGGCGGAACGAGATCAATCGCGAATATCGAGCTGTGCCCGAACGCCGTGCTTCTCCGCCGTCACTGCCACCAGCGTTCGCAGCGCGGCAGCCGTCCGTCCCTGGCGCCCGATGATCTTGCCCATGTCACCCGGCGCGGTCTTGAGCTCGAGCACCATCATTCCTCGTCGAGACGACTCGCGCACTTCAACCGAGTCGGGCTTATCGACAAGCGCACGAACGACAACCTCGACGACCGCACGAACCGGGTTGCCCGGATTCGCGTTGCCTGACCCGTCGGCCATTACTGTGCGGCCGGCGCAGCAACCGGCGCCGAGAGATCGCGCGTCAGGTGCTTCCTGATCAACGTACGCACCGAGTCCGACGGCTGCGCGCCGCGCTTCAGCCAGTGCTCCAGGCGCTCCTTGTTGATCTCCACCACCGCTGGCTTCGAGCGCGGGTTGTAGGTCCCCACGTTCTCGACGAAGCTGCTCTCGCGAGCCGTCTTCGCTTCCGTCACCACCACACGGAAGAACGGCTTCTTCGTCGTGCCCACGCGTCTCATCCGAATCACTAGCATCTCTGTCTCCGGTCTTTTGTCTCTGGCCAAAGCCTACCGCGACTTGATAAGCCCCCAAGGCCCGCCCTTCTTACGCTTCTTCCCGGTACCGCCCGGCGCGAATCCCTGCGTGCCCGGCGCCAGCTTCGGCAGGTTCTTCATGTGGCGCGCCGCGCCAATGCCGCCCTGCCCGAGCATTTTGATCACCCGCCGCATCTCGTTGAACTGCTTCAACAGACGGTTCACGTCCTCAACCGACGTGCCGCTGCCCGCTGCGATGCGCTTACGCCGGCTGCCGTTGATGATCGAATCGTTCGCGCGCTCGGCGGCGGTCATCGATGAAATGATCGCCTCGACGCGGCCCAACTGTTTCTCGTCGGGCTTGTTCTGGGCCAGCTCCTTGATCTGGCCCATACCCGGAATCATCCCGATCACGCTCTCGAGCGGACCCATACGCTTGATCGTCTTCAGCTGCGATCTGAAGTCGTCCAGCGTGAACTGATTCTTGCGAAGCTTCTCTTCGAGCTGCTCCGCTTCACCTTCGTCGAGCGCCGCTTCGGCCTTCTCGATGAGCGAGAGCACGTCGCCCATGCCGAGCATGCGCGACACGATGCGGTCGGGATGAAAGAGCTCGAGATCATCGAGCGTCTCACCACTGCCGATGAATGCCACCGGCACGCCGACTACCGACACCACCGAGAGTGCCGCGCCGCCCCGCGCATCACCATCGAGCTTCGTCAGCACGACGCCCGTCACGCCCACGCGGCGATTGAACTCGCCGGCGCTCTTGATCGCGTCCTGCCCGGTCATCGAATCCGCCACATACAGCAGATCCGACGGCTTCACCGCTTCCTTGATCGCCTGCAGTTCGTCCATCAACTCATCGTCGATGTGCAGACGACCCGCGGTATCGACGATGACCGTGTCGAATCCCTTGGCCTTCGCTTCCGACAGCGCACCAGACGCACGCGCGACGGGATCCATCGTCTCCGGCGCGTACACTTTGACCTCGGCCTTCTCGCCAACAACGGTCAGCTGCTGAATGGCCGCAGGGCGACGGACGTCGGTCGACACCATCAGGGGATGCTTCCCCTGCTTCTTCAACCATCGTCCGAGCTTGCCGGAGGTGGTCGTCTTACCCGATCCCTGAAGTCCGAGGAGCAGCACGACGCGCGGCGTCGGTGCTTCCTTCTTGAGCCCGCCTTCCGCGTCGCCGAACAGTGCCAGCAACTCGTCGCGGACGATCTTGACGACCTGCTGAACCGGCGTCAGGCTCTTCAGAACGGTCTGATCGGTCGCCTTGTCGCGAACGCGATCGATGAACGCCTTGACGACCTGGAAGTTGACGTCGGCTTCGAGCAGCGCCAGCCGGATTTCCCGCAGCGCCGATTCGATGTGTTCCGGGGTCAGACGCACTTCGCCCCGCAGTGAGGTGAAGGCGCCCTGGATCCGCGTGCTTAGTGATTCGAACAAACCCTTATCTTATGGCAGCTTGACCGGATGTCGCAAGCCGGAAGTGCCTTATAATCGTTCGGATGACGAGGCGTACACCAAGGATGGTCGGGGTTGCGGCGGGCCTGCTGGCCTGCGCCGCGCTCGGCGAGCGACTGATCGCGCAGAATCTGGGCACGATTGGCACCGGTGTCGCCGGCGAATCGACCGTTCGGACGCCGGGCAAGTTCGTGCCACCCACCGGACCCGCTCCTCGGCTGCCTAACGGCAAGGTGGACTTCAGCGGCGTGTGGGATCACCCCTACGTGCCCGACATGAGCAACTCGAACGCCCGCAACCCGTCGCTCCAAAAAGGTGCCGGGCCACTGCCCTATACGCCGGCCGGGCTCGAGAACATCAAATCGTACGACCCTGAGAAGAACGGTGACTACACCGGGATGTGCATGCCGTTTGGTCTGATGCGGTCTGTGAACGCCCCGTATCCGTTCCAGATCATGCAGAACGACAAGTACTTCACGATCCTGTTCGAACAGAGCAACTGGTTCTGGATTGCCCCGTTCAAGAACGAGCACTCGCCCGATCCGAACCCGACGTGGTTCGGCGAGTCGATCGCCAAGTGGGAAGGCGACACGCTCGTCATCGACACGATCGGCTTCAACGGATTCACCCGACTCGACACCAAGGGCAACCCGCACAGCGACAAGCTCCACATGGTGCAGAGGCTGACGCGCACCGACGCGGGCCACATCACCTACAAGGTGACGATCGAGGACCCGGTGTACTACTCGACGCCGTTCACCAACGAGCGCACGTTCACGATCGCGAACACCGACCTGCTCGAGTACTCCTGCGAGGAGAACAACCGCTCGCTGTGGGAAGGACGGATCAAAATCTGGCAGGTCCCGGGATCAGAGAAGCTGCGTAAATGACCGAGGCCCAACAAAAGATCGCGGTTACGATTGGTATCCCGGTCGCCCGTCGTCACATCTTCCTCTGCGCGGAACAAACCAAG
>DATCXH010000361.1:0-3239 GCA_036565925.1 Vicinamibacterales bacterium | reverse complement strand
CTCCGTGAATGGTCCATCAGTCACGGTGGTCTTTCCGTTAGCGCGACGAACACGCGCTCCCTTTACGCTCGGAAGGCACCCCTCCGTCGAGACCAGCCAGCCACCCTTCATCCCCTCTTCGATCAGCTCCTGCATGCGCGTCATATGTTCCAGCGTGGGCGGCTGATTCGTCTCTTCAGTTTTGTAGATCGATAAAAATCTCATCGTCAAAATCTCCTCTATCGACACGTCGAATATGCGCCTCGAGATTCGACATCCAGCAGCCAGCGCACTCCGGTGACCTCGAGCACGCGACGGACGTGCGAACTCATTCGCTCGATTTGCACCACCCTGCCGGCAGCCGCCGCGGTGGTAAAGATGTGAACCAGCTCGCCGACGCCGGCGGCGTCGATGCTGCCGACACCTGACAGATCGAGGAGGACTCGTTGAACACCACCGTGAAAGAGCGAGTCCACCGTGGAACGCAGCACTCCATCGATCGGCGTGTGAAGCGAGCCGTCGAGTCGGAGTACGGCCGATCGCGCATCCGGCTCAGACGTGACATGGATCTCGTCCACGATTGCCCTGGCCCTGGCACATCCGGGCGGTGGCTGTCCGTGCCGATGGCTGCGAGCGAGAAAGCCCTGAATTGAAGCCGCTGCAGGTTGAGTTTCCGATGTAATGATGAGCATGACGCCGACGTTGCCCCCTATATCTAAGACGAATGACCGCCCTTGAATTAGACGAGACCGGACCCAAAAACATTGACTTGACCTCGGCCCGGCGGACGGGCATTCTCCACCTCAACCTCGCTGTGACCGGAAAGTCGAGGGGAGGACCGTCATGCATTCTCGGACTCATTGGATAGGCGTCGCCCTCGCGGTCGTCATCGCGATCGGCATGCCGTTAACCGTCAGCGCACAAACTCCACCCGGAGCTGCAACGGGTGAACCCTACACACCTGCGAAGGACGCCAAGGATCTGAAGGCGGTGCTCTTCAACTGGTTCTGGCATCAGGGCATGCTCAAAGGTCATGACGAGCGCGACATGGTCGCGACGCTCGAGTACCAGGGCAAGGGCACGATTCAGGTTGACGGGCAGCCGTGCACGCTCACGAAGTTCCGGGCGAGCACCAACTATCAAAGCTTCACTCAACGCATTCAGTACACCTGCACGCGCGCGGGCGGACAGAAAGTCTCGAACGTCGAAGTCGTCAGCGGCCTGTACGCGTGGAACGAGGACGTCGTCGGCGCCGAGATCGGTGGAACCAAAGGCAAGGCGACGCCGATGCCAACAGCGGTGCAGGAGCGCCTCATTCGCATCTGGGCCAGTCCGCAGGGCGCGCCGAAGGCGGCGCTTGCGGCGACGACCGATAAGTTCTGGTTAGGCGCCAACCCGGGGACGTTGTTCGCAGACGGTGTTGACAAGGTGGGCCAGACGTCACTGTCGTGGCAGGCAGGCAAGCCGGTCCTGACGTTCCCGATTCCGGGTGTTGCAGGGGCGACCGCGACCGCCACGCTCGATGCGAAATACATGACCGAGAAAGTCATTGTCACGCAGGGACAGACGACGACCGAGTTCACCTACAGCGGTTACAAGGATTGGAACAACCCGCTGAACAAGATCGAAGTGTTTTACGCCGGCAAGTTGAGCGAGAAGAAGAACGGCGCGGTCGTTCGCGATCTCACGACGGACCTGACGGAGACGGGCAACGTGTACGTGGTCGCGCCCGTGCCGGCGAGCGTGAAGAAGGCGATGAACGTCACCGGTCAGATTCCCAAGGGCGTGTTCGCGAAGCCCGATGCGCCGGTGAACAAGTCGGCGCCAACGCCGCGTCTGGCCAACGGCAAGCCGGACTTCACGGGCGTCTGGCAGTACACCGACTGGATCGGCAACTACATGACCGGCGGCGGACGACGATGTGGTCCGACGCAAGAGCCGCCGTGCAATCGCAGCATCAATCAGACGGAGGATTTCGAGCTCTACTCGCCGTCACGATTCGGCCAGCTCAATACCCCGCTCTACAAGCCTGAGCTCTGGGACAAGATTCAAGAGCTCGACATGTGGACGAACAAGTACGACCCCGTCATGACGTGCCAACCGCTGGGCGTTCCACGTCAGGGTCCGCCGCGCCGGATCTATCAGTCGGACAACGACATCACATTCATCTACTTCGGTGGTGACGCTGGCGGCGGATACGGCGAGTACCGCATCATCCCGACCGACGGCCGCGCGCGCCCGAAAGAAGCGGAATTCGATATCACCTATCTCGGCAACACCGTCGGCAAATGGGACGGCGACACGCTGGTGCTCGACTCGATCGCATTCATCGATACGACCTGGATCGGACGCGGCGGGTTCATCCACTCCGACCGCATGCACGTCGTCGAGAAGATGCGTCGTGAAGGCGACGCGATCATGTATGACGTCACGATCGAGGACCCTGAGATGCTGCTGGAACCGTGGGTGTTTCCGACGCGCGTGCTGCGCCGCAATACCAATCCCAATGCGGGACTGATACGCGAGCGGGGCAACTGCGAGACGAGTCAGGAGACCGACGCGGCGTCTTCACAGATTCGGCACTGACGCACAGATGTAGTGTCCGCCTTCAGGCGGACGACGGATGTAGTGTCCGGCTTTAGCCGGACAGCTGGAGGAGATGAACTCATGACTAAATGGATAGTGCGAGTCGGCGTCGTATGCGCGTTCCTCCTGGCGAGTGTCTCGCTGTCTGCGCACCACTCCCTCGCCGGCGTCTACGCACTCGGCAAGGAAGCGAAGATCACCGGCGCGTTCAAGGCATTCAGACTTGTGAATCCGCACTCGTCGTTGCGACTCGACGTGAAAGGCTCGGATGGGAAGACCGTCGAGTGGGCGATCGTTGGCGGCAGCGTGCAATCGATCGCGAGGCTCGGCCTCGGACGAACCTCAGAAGGACCGAATGCCCTTCACCCCGGCGACGAGATCACTGTCACCATCATGCCGGCGCTGGACGGCAAGAGCCCGATCGGTTTGCTGGTCGCGATCACGTATCCCGACGGACACACGGTGCGCTTCCGCTCGCCGGATGAATAAACGCTAGTCGGTGGTTCGTGGTTGGTGGTTTACACCACGAACCACAAACCACCGATCAACGAGAAGAGTTCCACTCACCTCTCGCGCTTCAACCTTCCACCAACTACCAAGCACCAACCAGCCCGGTCTTGACACGCTGAATTGTATCAGTGTATTGATAAACTTGAACAATTCAACGCGATGGA
>DATCXH010000138.1:0-3017 GCA_036565925.1 Vicinamibacterales bacterium | reverse complement strand
GTTGCTCTCACGCCTGGGTGTCAACAGCTTTGCCAATTTCGCGGTGGACAAGGCCAAGCAGTTCGTGCCGGTCAACTACGACGGTTACGTGATCGGCGACGTGATTCTGTTCTATCTCGCGCCGAATCAGTTCAACCTCGTCGGCCGTATCCCGGTGCTCAACTGGATCATGTTCCACGCGGCGACGGGCGGGTACGACGTGCAGGTCACGCTTGATGAGCGCTCCGCCGCACGTCCCGATCCGTTCAACCGCAAGTCGTATCGCTTCCAGCTCCAGGGCCCGAACGCGATGAAGGTGCTGGAGAAGGTGATCGGCGGCAAAGCGCCCGAGCTCAAGTTCTTCAACATGGGGCACGTCACCATTGCGGGCAGGCCAGTGCGCGCGCTTCGTCACGGCATGGCGGGGCAGCCAGGCTATGAGCTGTTCGGACCGTACGCCGAGCACGATCAGATCCGCGATGCGATCTTCAAGGCCGGTGAGGAATTCGGCCTGCGTCTGGTCGGCGGCCGCGCCTACTCCGCGAACACGCTGGAGTCGGGTTGGGTTCCGTCGCCGCTGCCGGCCGTGTACACAGGCGAGAAGATGAAGTCCTATCGCCAGTGGCTCCCAGCTGACTCGTACGAGGCGAAGGCGTCGATCGGCGGAAGCTTCGTCTCCTCGAACATCGAGGACTACTACTTGACGCCGTGGGATCTCGGCTACGGCCCGCACGTCAAGTTCGATCACGATTTCATCGGTCGAGAGGCGCTCGAACAGCGCGCCAAGGGATCGCATCGCACCAAGGTGACGCTGGCGCTGAACACTGACGATGTGATGCGGGTCATCGGCAGTCAGTATCAGCGGGATCACCGCGCCAAGTTCATGGAGTTCCCGTCGGCCGTCTACTCGATGCATCCCTACGACAAGGTCACGAAGAACGGCAAGACGATCGGGATCTCGACATGGGTGGGCTATAGCGCGAACGAAGGGCAGTCGCTGACGTTGGCGATTCTCGACGCCGCGCACGCGACGATTGGCAATGAGGTGACGTTCGTTTGGGGTGAGGAGAACGGCGGCACCGCGAAGCCGACAGTGGAGCGCCACGAGCAGGTGGAGATCCGCGCGACGGTCAGCCCCGTCCCGTACAGCGAGGTGGCACGCACCGAGTACGCCCATGGCTGGCGGACGGCGGCCACGCGGTAGAACATTGGTGATTGAATGATTGTGGATTGTTGATTGAATTGTTGATTGGTCGATTTGCGATTGAATGATTGAAACGCCACCAGCTAGCTCGAAGGGCTTCTAATCAACAATCGCCAATCACCAATCAACAACGTTTCAATTATCACCAATCGGCAAATCAACAAGGTTTCAGCGTGCGCCGGCGTAAGGCGCGCGCGCAACGATCCCCTTCCCTTCGTCGATCGTGACGATCTGGTTCACCCCGACTCTTGACACGGTCTCGACGCGACCGGATGGCCATCGCACTTCAAGGCGATCGACGGTCGTCGCGGTGCCGAGGCCAACATGGGCGCGAAGATCGTGCTGACTCAGATAGCTTGATCCAGTCTTGATATCGCGTCGCTGCGTGCGGGCCCCTGCGGTCACGAGGATGCGGGCGCCGATGGCGTCGGTGTTCATGCCGGCGCCGCGCAGTCTCACCGTCAATGCGTTGCCTCGATTTCCCCCGTCGTTGCGCAGCAGATCCGCGAGCTGACCGTTGTTGTTGATCAGCAGATCGAGATCGCCGTCGTTGTCGATGTCGCCTGTGGCCAGGCCTCGGCCGACCTTGGCCGCCGCAAACGCGGTCCCCATCCGCCGGCCGCTCTCGACGAACCGGTGGCCATTCGTGTTGTGGAACAGCAGCTTGCGCTGCATGTAGGTGGATCCGGCGCGGAACTGCGGCGCATTGTCGAGGATGTGTCCGTTGGCGATCGCGATGTCGAGTTGGCTGTCGTTGTTCACATCGAGGAATGCCACGCCAAAGCCGACAAAGGGCAGTGTAGGAAAGCCGAGGCCGCTCTGCGTGGTCGCGTCGGCGAATACGCCTTTTGTCATTCCGCGATGCAGGGTGTGCATCTCGAAATCGAGGTTGGTCACGATGAGATCAAGGCGTCCATCGGCGTCGTAGTCGCCGGTATCGATGCCCATGCCGGCGCGCGCTTTGCCGTCGGCAGCGACGGCGACGCCGGCGGGCAGACCCATCTCAGCGAAGCGAAGGCTGCCGCGGTTGTGAAACAGGAAGTTCGGCAGATTGTCGTTGGCGACGAAAACGTCAGGCCACCCGTCCTCGTCATAGTCGGCGATGACCACACCCAGACCATTTGAACGAAGGGCACCGACGCCGGATTCTGCGCTGACGTCGGTGAACGTGCCATCGCCGTCGTTGCGATAGACGGTGTTCGGCAGCGGATCGTATTTCAGCGGATGGCAGTAGAAGCGGACGTTCGTTCGGGCGTCTGCGCAGACCGGCGGATGCGTGCGATCAGCGGCCACGTAGTTGGTGACCCATAGATCGAGATCACCGTCGCGATCGAGATCGGCAAAGGCGCAACTCGCGCTCCAGCGAGCATCACCGACCCGCGCGGTCGCAGTCACATCGACGAACCTGCCGTTGCCAAGATTGCGATACAGGACGTTGGGGCCGTCGGTTGTGATGTAGAGATCGGGACGGCTGTCGCCATCGTAGTCGCCGGCGCACGCGCCCATGCCGTACTCGGTGTGATGAACGCCCGAGCGAGGTGTCACATCCTCGAACGTTCCGTTGCCGCGATTGTGGTAGAGACGATGTCCCGCCTTCACCGTCGGGTTCGGCGCGGCAGGCACGTTCCCGTTTCGCGGCGCGACGATGCCACCATCCACGAGAAAGATGTCGATCCAGCCGTCGGTGTCGTAGTCGAAGAACAGCGCACCTGAACCCATCGTCTCGACGAGATGCTTGTCGGGGCTCGCACCGTTGGTGTGGTGGAAATCGATTCCGGCGTCGCGTGTGATCTCGACGAACTGCGGAAGGGAAGCGTCGGCAGCTGAGAGAATC
>DATCXH010000139.1:0-6637 GCA_036565925.1 Vicinamibacterales bacterium | reverse complement strand
TTGAGGCATGGGGCCTTCCTCGCACCTGGAGCGCCGACCGCATTTTGGGTAGGGGCAAGACTCACGCTCTAATCGCGGCCACAATCCGACTCGTCGTGTACTTCGTGAGCGCGTCTACAGCGGCGGGCTCACGTCCGAGCCGGCCATCGATCGCGAGCATGGCGACGCCGTGTACGGCGGACCACACGAAGCGCGCCATCTGTTGTGTGTCGTCACGACGCGCCTGGTGCCGTTGTTGTAGGTCAGCGAGCGCATCGACAAGTACCTGAAACGCGCCGGCGCCTTCCTTGTCCAACTCGGTGTCGCGGGTGTTCGACATGTCGCGCGTGCTCGCGGCGCCGAACATCACCCGATAGTGCGACGGATGCGTGGTCGCAAATCGGACGTACGCCGAGCCCATCGCCTCGAAGGCGCGAAATCCGCGTCCGCCGTCCTCCCACGCGAGCGCCGTTTCTTCACGCAACACCCGGAATCCCTCAGCGGCTACTGCCGCGAGGAGCGCCGACTTGTCGGTGAAATGCCGGTAGAGCGCCGTTCGCGAGACGCCGAGCGTGCTGCCCACGCCGCGGAGCGTCAGCCCATCGATACCGCGGCTATGAATCGTACGCACCGCGGCCTGCAGCAAGGCGCGGCGGAGGTCTCCGTGGTGGTACTGGTCGGCGCGTTTTCGGGCGGGTTTTGCTGGAGTCTGGCGGGCCATCATGTCCAGCGTACGTCGGGATGTTGACAGAGTCAACATGTCCGCGCTATGCTCCGGCAATGTTGACGATGGCAACATTGACGGTTGCGGTGAGGAGTGACCATGACATCGTTGGGTAATCGACTCCAGAACGCGGTGCGTCGGCTATGGACGGGCAGCCCCGTGCTGACCGCGGCAGGATTGCTGATGACGGGCGTGCTGGCCGCATCGCTGATCGGCCTCCTGGTCGATCCGCGTGTGATCACCGGCGCACCGGCGTGGCTGAAGCCGGCGAAGTTCGCCGTGTCGACCGCCATCTACATGCTGACGCTGGCGTGGATTTTCACCTTTCTCCCAGAGTGGCCGCGCACACGACGAGTCGTGGGCTGGATGACGGCCGTCATCCTCGTGCTCGAAGTGACGATCATCGACACGCAGGCATGGCGCGGCACGACCAGCCACTTCAATATCGGAACGACGTTCGATCTCGTGCTCTTCGCGATCATGGGGGCGGCCATCGCGGTGCAGACACTGAGCAGCGCGGCGGTTGCTGTCGCGTTGTTACGACAGCGCTTTGACGATCGCGCCCTGGGATGGGCGCTTCGATTCGCGTTGGTCATCACCATGGTCGGCGCGACCACCGGCTCGCTCATGACACGGCCGACGACGGCGCAGCTGGACGAGGCACGCACGACCGGGCGCATGACGATCGCCGGCGCTCACACCGTCGGCGCTCCCGACGGCGGACCGGGCTTGGCGGGCACCGGATGGAGCGTTGAGCACGGTGACATCCGCATCCCGCATTTTGTCGGCCTGCATGCGATGCAGATACTGCCGCTCCTCGCACTCGCTCTGCGCCGGCGTCTAGACGACGTCGCACGTGTCCGCGTAACGATCGTCGCGGCGGCGAGCTACATCGCGCTGTTCGCGATCCTGCTCTGGCAGGCGTTGCGCGGGCAGTCGCTCGTCCAGCCGGACGTCTCCACGATCGCGGTGTTCATTGGCTGGGTGATACTCAGCGCAATCGGCGTCTGGTTTGCCGCGGCGCGACGAGCCCGCGCCGGCGGTCGCGCGATCGCGATCGCATGAGACGCGCATCGCGGTCGTATGAGAGGTGACTCGTGACTCCAGAACAGGTGTTCTCGATTGTGAATCTGATCGCGATCGCCGCATGGATCGCGCTGATGATCCTTCCCGGACGACGTTGGGTCACCGGAATCGTGACCAGCACCGTCGTGCCGCTGCTGTTCGCGATTGTCTACGTGGCTATCGTGGCGACGACGTTCGGCCGGACGCCCGGCGGGTTCTCGACGCTGGCCGACGTTGCCACGCTGTTCAGCAATCCGTGGGCGCTGCTGGCCGGTTGGATTCATTACCTCGCATTCGATCTGTTGATCGGCACATGGGAAACGCGCGACGCACGTGAGCACGGCGTCCCGCATCTGCTGCTCGTGCCGTGCCTGCTGTTGACGTTTCTGTTTGGTCCGGCCGGCTGGCTGCTTTATCGAGGCGTGCGACTGGCGAAGTCCTCGCAGATGCGCCAGAGCCTCTCCTCGGTGTCGTGATCTCTGAACTCGCAGGGCGCTTCGCGTCGATCGGCAAAGAAGCGGGCGGTGACGCCAGCCACATCTGGCGACGCCGCCAGCCACACGGCGGTGTCGGCTCCCTGAATAACGGTGCGGCCCGGGCGTGCCCGCGCCTGGCGCACCTCGGGGAGGAGATTGCGTGACAGCTCGGTATCCGGCACCCAACCCGGTGTCATCGCATTCACCGTGATGCCGCGCGGTTGAAGACGCCGAGCCAGCGCCCAGCTCCAGAGTCGGTCGCACGCTTTCGACTGCCGGTAGGCAAGAAGGCCGTCGTACCCTCGTCTTGTGAATTCGAGATCGTCGAGATCGAGATCACCGGCAAACGCCGACGCCACGACGACGACGCGCGCCGCGCCATCGCGGTTGAAGTGATCGAGCAATCCGCACGTCAGCCGGTGGTAGCCGAGCACGTTGGTGGCAAATGTCAGCTCGATGCCGTCCGCGCTCACACGCCGCTCGCCCTGTACCGTCCCGGCGTTGTTCACCAGGACGTCGAGCGGTCGGTCACGCGCAGCGTATGCGGCCACGAATGCCTGAATGGACGCCTGACTCGATACGTCGACCTGAAGAACGTCCACATGACTCGCGCGCGGCCGCGCCGTGATTTCGCGCGCCAGCGCTTGTCCTTTTACCGCGTCACGGCAGGCGAGCACCAGATGCGCCCCGAGCGCGCCCAGATCGAGCGCGATCTGTCGGCCGATCCCAGAGGTCGGCCCGGTGATCAGCACCTGCTTCCCGGCGATCCAGTCCATAAAGTGACTCTTGGCTTTTGGCTTTGGGCTCTTGGCTTAGGGTTTGGCTTCGATTTGGACGTGGGAGATCGGACTCGTAATTAAGCCCAGAGGCCCAAAGCCCAAACCGTGAGTCCGAGGCGATTATAGAGGCGTGAACGATCTCATCCGGCGACGACTCGCGAATCAGCGTTTGTTGCGTTCCTCGTTGCGCACCCCTGCCGACGTGGTGTCGTGGCTCGGCGCCATGCAGTCGCAGGATTATCCCGGCGCGAAGTGGGCGATCGGTCTTCGTGCCGCGGTGACGGACGAGGACGTCGAACGTGCCGTCGACGAGGGCGTAATCGTGCGCACGCATATCCTCAGGCAAACGTGGCATTTCGTCGCGCGCGCCGACATCCGCTGGATGCTGGCGCTCAGCGGTCCGCGTGTGAACGCGATCAGTGCCCACTATTACCGCAAGATGGAGCTGGACGAGCGGACGTTCACGCGCAGTCGCAAGGTATTCGAGCGAGTGCTGCGCGATGGTCGATCGCTCACACGTCCTGAGCTTGGCGCCGCGCTGCAACGCGAGGGCATCACGGCGAGCGGAACTCGTCTCGCATTTCTCACGATGCGCGCTGAGCTCGATGCGGTGATTTGCAATGGGCCGCGCCGAGGGAAGCACTTCACGTATGCGCTGCTCGACGAGCGCGTCCCGCCGGCTCCGCCGATCGATCGTGAGGCGGCGCTCGCCAGTCTCGCGCGCCGCTACTTCGCCAGTCATGGACCGGCGACGCTCAAGGATTATGCGTGGTGGTCGGGGCTTACGGTTCGTGACGCGAAGGCGGGGATCGAGCTGGCCGGTCCGTCGCTCGTCTGCGACGAAGTGGACGGCTTTACGTTCTGGTCCGCGGACCGGCCCGACGTCGGCCGCGCGACGAGGACCGACGCTCGGCGCGGCGCATCACCGTGCGCGCACTTGCTGCCCAACTACGACGAGTACCTCATCGCTCACAAGGATCGACACCTGGTGGTGAGCCCTGGCTCGGGCGATGGCGTAATACGAATCAAAGACCCTTTCGTGCACCACCTCGTCCTCGACGGCAAATTGGCAGGAAGTTGGACGCGAACGGTGAAGGACGGATCGGTCCATGTGAACTGTGCGATGTACGGACAACCGACTGCCGAGATGGCCCGCGCGATCGACGCAGCCGTCGCCCGACTGGGACGCTTTATGGAACGCCCGGCTACTTCTTCTTGCTCGCAGCTCCGGAGCTCGAAGGCTTCGGCGGGTCGTAGGTGACCGTGCTGTTCTGATCCTTGAGCACCGCTTCGCGGTCGCCGGGATACCAGTATTCGAGGTGACAGGCTTCGCAGGCTTTGTCCACCTTGTCGCCCACCTTGAACAGGCCGTCGAGATCGCGCGCTTTCGCGACTTGCACCGCTTCGAGGGCCGCCGCCTTCAATCCATCGGCATGCTTGTACCAGAGCGCTCGATCCTTTTCGATCTTGGCCTGAATCTGCTCCGGCGGCAGCTCCGGCTCGCCGGGCTGGTGCGGCTTGCCTTCCTCATCGGCCGGCACCATCCGTCGCGGGATCTTCAGCAGGTTCGTTGACTCGGCGAGCACATATCCGCCGCGCTCGACCTTCAGCCAGTCATCGTCGGAGAGCGGTTTCGTCTCGGTGACGCCTTTGCGGGTGATGTCGATCACCGCGGCATCGAAGATCCAATCGGACGTTGGATCGATGATGTGCTCCATCAACTCCTTCACCGAGAGCGTGGGCGCAAGCGACGAATCGAGCGACGGCGCAGCAGGCGTCGCGGCGGTGGAGGTCGCCGCGGGCTTGGACGAGCATTGCTGCGAGGCCAGCGCAGCGACGAACACCAAGCCAGCCCACGCAATCAACCGTCCTCGACTCGTCAGCATGCAGCTCCTTTCGTCGGATGGCAGGTGACTACTACTGCGCACCCGACGTCGGTACCGGTGGAATTTTTTCGTTGGGATACCAGTACTGCGAGTGACACGACTCGCACGCACGCTCGATCTGCTCGCCGACTTCGAAGAGCTTGTCCGCGTCCTTGGCATCGATTGCCTGGATCGCGGCAGCACCGGCTTCGTGCAGGCCGTGCGCGCGTTTGCGCCACGAGGCGAGGTCCTTGTTGATCAGCGCTTCCATCTCCGAGGGTTCGAGCTCGACGCCGGGCGTCTCGGACTTTTCACCCGGTCGCGCGACATGACGACCTGGGACCATCAGCAAGTTCGAGGCTTCCATCAACGCGACCGCGCCATGCCGGACCTTGGTCCATTCCTCATCGGTCTTCGGCTTGGTTTCGACGGTGCCTTTGTTGCTCTGCACCGTGGTGACGGCGAGCCACACGACGTCGGCATTCGGGTCGACAACGGACTGCATCAGATCTTTCACCGTCGCGGTCGGCGTGTATTCGGGTGGAGGTGGCGCAGCGGGCGCCGGTGCGGCCGCGGTTGTCTCGGCCGGCTTCTGACACGCAGCGATCAACACGAGTGAGGCGAGGAGTAGTACACACACACTCGCCGTAAACAGCGGTCGTACCTTCAGCATGCCCTTCACGATAGCCGACGGCAGGGGTGGACGTGTCTGAACTCTTGATTAATTCCTCGTCAGAATCAGGCGGGTCGTGAATTCGGCCATAATCGCTCGACATCAGAGGGAGAAGAGCTGTGAATCTCAGCAGAACACGTGCAGTCACCATCGCCGGCGCGGTTGCCGCGCTGGGGTTTCTGGTCGCCGGCATCAGCGCGCAGACGCGGCCGATGTGCGATCCCGATAACGGCGGCATCACGCTGCCTCCTGGATTCTGTGCCTTGGTTGTCGCCGACAACCTCGGCGCTGCGCGACACATGGTCGCGGCGCCCAATGGCGATCTCTATGTCGCGCTCATGACGAGCGGTGGACGTGGGCAACCAGAGACTGGCGGTGGTGCTGTGGCTCTGCGCGATACGAACGGCGACGGTCGCTTCGAGATGAAAGAGACGTTCAGCAGCGGCAGCACAACCGGGATCGCCCTTCGCAATGGCTACGTCTACCTTGCGCATCCGCAGACGGTCGAGCAAATAAAGATGACGAGCGGGCAACTCAAGCCCACCGGCCCGTCCGAGACGGTTGTCACCGGACTTCCGATGGATCGGCAGCACGAGGACAAAGGCATTGCGTTCGATGGCAACGGCGGCCTCTATATCAACGTCGGCGCACCGTCGAACGCGTGCCAGCAACCGGATCGCCGGCCGGGAGTTGCCGGTGTCGATCCCTGCCCGATTCTCGAGAAGCATGGCGGCATCTGGAAGTTCGACGAGAACAAATTGAATCAGACGCAGGAACAGGGCACGCGCTTCGCGACCGGCATGAGGCAGATGCCCGCGATCACCTGGCACGATGGCGCGCTCTACATCGTCATGCACAACCGCGATCAGCTCGACACCTTTTGGCCGAAGACCTTCACGGCGAAGGACAATGCCGAGCGCCCGGCGGAAGGGATGTATCGGGCAACACAGGGCTCGGATTTCGGCTGGCCGTACTGCTTCTACGACTACACGACGAAACAGCTGGTGCTGAATCCCGAGTACGGCGGCGATGGCAAACAGGTTGGCCGCTGCTCCAAGTTCACGCCACCGGTGGCG
>DATCXH010000151.1:0-2430 GCA_036565925.1 Vicinamibacterales bacterium | reverse complement strand
CCCGAGCCGCTGCTGAAGGCCGTTGAGCATATTCGCTTGGCGCGCGGCGCGGCGGATGCGGTCGTGCTGTTGACGCCGCAAGGCAAGCGGTTCACGCAAGTGGAAGCGGAACGGCTTGGACGTCTTGGGCATGTCGTGCTGCTGTGCGGCCGATACGAAGGCATGGACGAGCGGGTCCGCGAGCTCGTCGCGACCGAGGAATTATCGATCGGCGACTACGTGCTGAGCGGCGGTGAGTTGGCCGCGTTGGTCGTGGTCGACGCGGTGAGCCGTCTGGTGCCGGGCGTCGTGGGGGATGAGCAATCGGTCGCTGAGGATTCGTTTTCGCGCGGTCTGCTCGATCACCCGCACTACACGCGACCGGCGGAGATTGCCGGACGCCGGGTGCCCGATGTGTTGTTGTCGGGACACCACGCGGAAGTACGCCGGTGGCGGCGCAAGGCCGCGCTGGCGCGGACGCTTGCACGGCGTCCCGAGTTGCTGGAGCGCGCGCCGCTCGATGACGAAGAGCGGGCGCTGCTGGATGAGATCAAGAAGGAGACGGAGTCATGAGCGCGATTGAGGTGGTCGAGAAGTCGCAGTTGACCGAACGGCCTGACATGAAGTCTGGAGACACCGTCCGCGTGCACGTGAAGGTGCGCGAGGGCGACAAGGAACGTATCCAGATCTTCGAGGGTATCGTGATCGGCATGCACCGCGGCGGCCTGCGCGCGTCATTCACCGTGCGGAAGGTCTCGTTCGGTCAGGGCGTTGAACGCATCTTTCCGTTGCATTCGCCGACGATCGCCAAGGTCGACGTGGTGCGGTCGGCCCGCGTGCGGCGCGCCAAGCTGTACTTCCTGCGCGACTTGAAGGGCAAGGCGGCTCGCATGAAGGAAACCAAGCGCACCCAGTAAGTTCCAGGTTCCAGGTTCCAGGTTCCAGGTTCCAGGTTCCGGGTTCAAAGTTCAGGTTCCGACATATGGTCCGCGTGCGCGCGATGAGGACCCTCGAGAACGCCGTCAGGCGCTGGGGGTTTTACCGCGTCGCGGGCTGTGATGAGGTCGGTCGCGGGTGTCTCGCCGGACCGGTCGTTGCCGGCGCGGTGATCCTCGATCCCGACTCTCACATTCCCGGACTCGCCGACTCGAAGACGATTACCGCGGCGGAACGTGAGCGGCTCCACGCGCTGATCACTCGCAAAGCCCTGGCCTGGTCGGTGGCCTGGGCCGATCCCGATGAGATCGACACGATCAATATTCACCAGGCATCGCTGCAGGCGATGCGACGCGCGGTGCTGGCCATCGCACCGCTGCCGGACATGGTGCTGGTTGACGCCTTCCGCATTCCCGACATCGATATCGCGCAGCGCGGTGTGGCGCATGGCGATCGTCGCTGCGCTGCGATCGCTGCCGCATCGATCGTTGCCAAGGTCACACGCGATCGCCAGATGATGACGCATCACGAGCGCGACCCGCGCTACGGATACGATCGCCACAAGGGCTACGCCACCGCAGAGCATCGCGCCGCCGTCGAGCGCTACGGGTACTCGCCGCTGCACCGCCGATCGTTCCGGCCCCAGGGAAACCTGTTTGATACGATGGACGCGGACCCGCCAATCCCGGTTGAACCCGCGTGATGAGACTTCTACTGACGGCATTCTTTTTCGAGGCCGGACTCGTGCTCGTCCTCGTTCCGTGGTCGATCTATTGGGAGCAGAACTATTTCGTGCAGGCCCTGCCAATGATCGAGCCGTTCCTGACCAGTGATTACGTGCGCGGTGCGGTGTCTGGTCTCGGCGTCGTGAACCTCCTGGCGGGCCTCGTCGAGATCTGGACGTTTCTGACCACGCGCCACGTCGCGGATCCGATGGTCTCGATCAGTCGCGCTGCTCCCGAGGAATAGAGCAGTGCTCGTCTCGGTGTGGCGGGGTCCTTTGTCCTTGGTCCTTGGTGCTTTGTCCGTCCCTTGTCCTTGGTCCCTGGTCCCTTCGCGGACCGGGGGCCTTGGACCACAGGACGGACTAAGCACTAAGAACCAGGGACTGAGGACTCGCGCTGTATCGATCTGAGGCGCGCTGTGCGTCCCGTCATCTGCATGATCACTGACCGCCGCCGGTTTGCCGGTGGGGAAGATGCACTCGTGCAGCGTGTCGCTGCCGCCGCGAAGGCGGGTGTGCATCTCGTGCAGGTCCGCGAACGCGACATGGAGGCGCGGGACTTATCGCGCCTCGTTGCCAGGTGCGTCGCAGCGGTCCACAACACCTCCACGCGAATTCTCGTGAACGATCGGCTCGACGTCGCGCTGACTGCTGGTGCCCATGGTGTGCACCTGCGTGCCGATTCCATACCGGCCTCGCGAGCGAGGTCGCTCGCGCCGATAGGATTTCTGATCGGGCGATCGGTTCACACAGTGGCCGAAGCCGTGACCGCGCATGCGGACGGCGGGGTG
>DATCXH010000747.1:0-3395 GCA_036565925.1 Vicinamibacterales bacterium | reverse complement strand
CGCGTGTCTCGAATACCAGCGAGGCTTCGGGAACGGTCGTCTCTACGTGCTCCTCTGCTCGTGGTGCTTCACGAACGATCTCGACTGGCGACGCTGCACGGAGCGGAGCAGGCGGCGCTGCGGGCGTCGGCTCGGGCGCAGGAATACGCTTCGGAGCAGATGCGGGCGGCGGTGGAGGCGTCGGTTCTACAACAGGTCCGGGTGCCGCCGCTGCGGGAGCGGGTGTGCTGGGTTGCGGGCTCGTCTCCACCGGCGAGCTGACAAGAGCCGGAGTGGGATTCACCGGATCGGCCGCGACGGTGGCCTTGGCGAGGGCGGCGCCGTCCGACGAATCGTCCCGCGTCGCCGACGTGTTGTATACCAGCACGTAACCGATCGCCACACCTACGACGACGGCACAGGCAATCATCCCGACAGACGTCAGCGGCGTTCGAACGCGCCGAGAGGTGGCAGCTGCGGCGGCGACCTTGGCCGGAGCCGTTGCGGTCACGGCCTCCTGTCTCGAGAGATCGATGGTGTCGTTCGGGCTGAGCAGCGCGGCCGATGGAACTTCGGCCACCGCAAACGTCCTGGCAAAATCGGCAGCCGGCAGCGCTCCCGTCGCGCGATTCAATGCGTCGCGGAATTCCTCGGCCGATTGGAATCGATCGGCCGGCGTCTTCGAGAGTGCGCGCTGCACGATCTCGTCGCACCAGTCCGGCAGGTTCGGTTGATGCGCCTGCAGCGGAATCGGGTTGTCGCGAATCTGTCGCTGCAGCATCCCGAGCGCTGTGTCCGCGGTGAACGGCAGCGCGCCAGTCAGCAGACGGTAGAAGAGCACACCCACTGAATAGAGATCGCTGCGACCGTCCACTTCTTCGCCGACCACCTGCTCGGGGGACATATACGCCGGCGTGCCCATCAAGCGGAAGTCGATGGTCTTCTGCTCGGCGCCAAGGACTCGAGCAATGCCGAAGTCCATGATCTTGATCCCGCCCTCGTCAGTAACCATCACATTGGCGGGTTTGATATCGCGATGGACCACGCCAGCGCGATGTGCGTGCTCGAGCGCCGACAGGATCAGATCGATGAGATACGCGGCGCGATCCGGTGCGATCGCCCCAAGCCGCTCCGACACTTTGTCGAGCGTCTCGCCACGCACGAACTCCATCACCATCAGCAGGTCGCCTTCAGATCGGAACAACTCAAAGATGGTGGCAATCTGCGGGTGATTGAGTTTGGCGAGGATCGTCGCTTCGGCGCGGAAGCGGCTCATGACCTCGGTGTTGGCGAGATCGGGATTCAGCGTCTTCACAGCGACGTCGCGACCGAGCGTCTCGTCCACAGCCTTGTAGACGATGCCCGCTCCGCCACGTCCGAGCTGTCCGACTATCCGGTATTTGCCGATCGTCCTGCCAATCATCGCGGTCTGCGGTGTGTCGTGTGTCACGAGTGCGCGTCACGGCGCGTCTCGACGCACGATTCCCGTCTGGAACCTCTAGGTCATTTCGGCGGGAGCGGGGGCCGTCGATAGACAGCTCGTCCTTGAGCCCGCACCGCGTGACATAGGGGTGACTGCAGATTGACTTCGCAGCGCGCGGAGCGATAATCGCGCGGCATGCTCGTCCGACCTGGTCTCGTTGTCGCCACGCTCGCTGCCTGCATCGCCGCGCCTGTCGTCGCTCAACGTGGGGGACAGCCGCAAGGCGCGCGTGACGTCACCGTCACCGCCATTCCTGGCGTTGTCGCTGCAAACAGCCGATGGATGTTGGCCTGGCAAGGCACCGACAACGCCGATGGCATCGTCGGCACTGACGATGGCGGGTTGTTGTTCGCGCAGGAACAGCCGAATCGCATCAGCAAGCTCGATGCGAACGACAAGCTCTCCGTTGTCATTGAAGACACGCACGGCACCGGTGCAATCGCGATCGACGCCAAAGGCCGCGTGCTCGCCGTCCAGCGCACGTGCACCGACCCGGGACGCCAGCCCGCTCAATGCACCGAACCCACTCGGGTCGGCATGCTGTCGCCGGAACGAAAGGTGTTGGCTGACAGCTTCGAGGGCAAACCACTCGGACGCCTCAACGATCTCGTCGCCGATAAGAAGGGCGGTGTCTACTTCACGTCCGGCGGTGCGTATTACGTCAACGCGGCGGGACGCGTCACAAGTCTCGGCGACAACATCCGCGCGAACGGAATCATGCTCAGTCCCGATGAGCGCGTGTTGTACGTCACGAACGGCGGCAGCATTCTCGCGTTCGACGTGCAGGCCGATGGCGGCGTGACAAATCGTCGCGACTTCGCAAAGCTGGACGCAGGCGGCAACGGTGACGGCATGGCGATCGATGCTGCCGGCCGTCTCTATGTCACCTCACAGCCCGGTGTGCAGGTGTTCGATCGCGAAGGCAAATACCTCGGACTGATCCCCACGCCGCGCAATGCGATCAGCGTCGCGTTCGCTGGTCGCGACAAGAAGACGCTCTACATCGTCGGCAGCGGTGCGTTCGGCGCAGACGGCAAGGAATTCACCACGCCCGAAGGTGTTCGCAACAACGCGAAGACGATTTACAAGCTGCCGATGCTCGCGCAAGGATTCAAGGGCCGCGCAAAGTAGTGTCAGTCCGGCTCAAGCCGGACACTACACATAAGGAGCCTCACCATGAAATGCTCACGCCGAGATCTGGGCTTCCTGCTTCCGGCGCTCATGGCTGCCGGAGTCACGAGGCTCGATGCACAGCAACTGCCTGCGGTGCCCGCCGGCGACACACCGGTCGAAAAGCTCCCGGTGATGAAGACGCAGCAATTCGTCTACGACAAGCTCCCTGTCGCGACCAATGGCAAGAACAAACGCATCGACTTGTTCAGGGCCAAGACACACACCGGCTTCAAGATGGAATCCCACTGCAGCGACATCGCGCCTGGCGAAGTCAACCATCCGCCGCATCAGCATCTGCGTGAAGAGATGATGCTGATCCGCGAGGGCACCATGGAGCTGACGATCAACGGCAAGCCCTACCGGCTCGGCTCAGGCGACGTTGGCGTGATCGGCTCGAATGAGATGCACAACGCCAAGAACGTTGGGACGACCCGCGCACTCTATTTCATCGTCAACATCGGCCGCGACGACGTGTAGAGACGGAAGGAATCAGGGATCAGGAATCGGGAATCAGTAGGAGCCAGGATTGGAGAATTCCTGATTCCTCATTCCCGATACCTGATTCCTTTCTACAATGGGGGCATGTCTTCGTGCCATGCCGCCAGCCGTGCGGCCGTCCTCATCCTCGTTCTCGTCGCCAGCGCCTGTTCGCGCACGCAACCCACGAGTAGTCTGCCGCGCACTGCGGACGGCAAACCCAACCTGCAGGGTGTGTGGCAGGTGCGGAACAACGCCGCCTTCGGTCTTGAAGATCACGTGG
>DATCXH010000185.1:0-4644 GCA_036565925.1 Vicinamibacterales bacterium | reverse complement strand
GGCGTGTGGATCGCCGGCACGCAGCCGGCCCCTGCGGCGGCGGAATACTATGCCGCCTACCTGCTCGAGATGTCGCTGTCGGTCGACAACATCTTCGTCTTCCTGATCGTGTTCTCCGAACTCCACATCCCCGCCGATCATCAGCGTCGCGTCCTTGGCTGGGGCATCATCGGCGCGCTTGTGTTCAGGGCAGTGATGATCGCGGCCGGCATCGCTTTACTTCAACGCGTTCGCTGGATCGAGTACGTGTTTGGCGCCTTCATCCTGTTTGCTGCGTGGCGGATACTCTTTGCCGAGGAACGTGAACGGCGGGTCGTCGAGCAGGCATGTGATGTCTGCGCCACGTGGATTGCGCGCATCCTGCCAGTCAGTCCCGTGTTGCGTGGTCACGATTTCTGGCGACGCGAAGGCGGTCGACTCGTTGCGACGCCGCTCTTTGTCGCGCTGGTCGTGATCGAAACGACGGATATCGTGTTCGCACTCGACTCGGTTCCGGCGGTGTTCTCGATCACGCGGAACCCATTGATCGTCTATAGCTCCAACGTCATGGCGATGCTTGGTCTGCGATCGATGTACTTTGTCCTCTCAGTCGCACTCACGCGGCTTCGTTACTTGCGCCAGGGGCTCGCCATTGTGCTGGTGTTCAGCGCGATCAAGCTGCTCGGCGGTGAACACGTGCACATCAGCCCGGGCGTATCGGTCGGCATCATCGGCCTCGTTCTCGGCCTGACGATCGCTCTCTCCCTGTTGCCACGGCGTCCGCACGGACAGGTGGCGTCATGATCGCAACCGACGACGCGAGGCGTGCCCACGACATCCTGAATCGCCTCGAGCGATTGCCCACCTCACGATATACGTGGCGGCTGATCTTCCTGTTGTCGCTCGGCGCGTTCTTCGAAATCTACGACCTGCTGATGACAGGCTACGTGAGTCCTGGCCTGATCCTGGCTGGCATCTTTGCCGAGGGGCGAGAGGCGGCGTTCGGCCTCTCGGACCAGGCCGCCTTCGCCGCAGCAACGTTCAGCGGCCTGTTCGTCGGGACGATTCTGTTCGGGTCCGTCGCCGATCGATTCGGTCGGCGCACGGTGTTCACCTACGCACTGCTCTGGTATGCCGCCGCGACACTCATCATGGGTCTGCAAAGCACCTCCGAAGGCATCTTTGCGTGGCGGTTCGTCGCCGGCCTCGGTCTCGGCGTCGAGATGATTACGATCGACAGCTTCATCGCCGAACTCGCCAATCGTCACAACCGCGGGAAAGCGTTCGCGTTCAACCAGGGGGTGATGTTTCTTGCAGTGCCGACGGTCGCTTTTCTGTCGTGGGTGCTGACGCCTCGTGCACCGTTCGGAATACAGGGATGGCGATGGGTGGTTTTCTTTCCCGTCATCGCGGCGGTCGTCGTCTGGTGGATTCGTCGCGAGGTGCCCGAGTCGCCACGCTGGCTCGTGCAACACGGACGATTGAGCGACGCCGATATCGTCATCGTGAGAATGGAGCGCGCCGTCGAAGCGGAGCGCGGACGAACGCTGCCTGATCCTGATGCAACCGCAGCTGTTGCATTCGACTGCAGCGAACAACGAGGCAGCATCGGAGACTTGCTGCGCCCCCCGATTCGTACCCGTGTCGTGCTTCTGTCGGTGTTCAACTTTTTCCAGACGATTGGGTTCTACGGGTTCGGCAACTGGGTGCCGCGGCTCGTGGCCGATCAGGGCGTCTCGGTCACCGACAGCCTGGCGTACTCCGCCATCATCGCACTCGCCTTTCCGATCGGGCCGCTCGCCTTCACGCTCTTCGCCGATCGGTTCGAACTGAAGTGGCAAGCCGTTGCGGCGGCGCTGGGCACCGCGAGTTTCGGCCTGCTGTTCACGAGGGCGCGTGAGCCGTGGATGATCATCGCGGTCGGGGTCGCCATTACCCTCTGCAACAACCTGCTCTCTTTCAGCTATCACGCGTATCAGGCGGAGGTGTTCCCGACCAGCATGCGTGCGAGGGCGGTGGGGTTCGTCTACTCGTTCAGCCGGTTGTCGACAATCTTCACCAGCTTCCTGATTGCCTACTTCTCATCGCGGTTCGACAACCCTGGCGTCTTTGCCTTCATCGCAGCGAGCATGGTGATCGCCGCGGTGGCGATCAGCGCGGGACCGCCGACGCGCGGCCTGACTCTCGAAGAGATCTCGAACACCGGGGGGTGACGCCCTTGGGCGAGCGCTCTCTCGTTGGAGGCTTTCGCTACTCGCTCTCGGCCGCGACCGGCAACGCGCAGCCTCCCGGTCCCTGCAGCGGCCCGGGTAGCGCGCGTTCGGCCTCGTCCTCCATTCGGCGCTCAATGCGGCGGGCAACCACCAGCATCACGACGACTGCGGCAGCTGCGATGATTCCCAGGACGAGGCCAATGTCGTTCAGCGCAGTGGCCAGTGTTTGCCCAAACGCGTATGCGCCGAGGCCGTAGGCGCCAGCCCAAACGATTGCGCCCAGTGCGTTGAACAGCAGAAAGCGCCCCCACGTCATGCAGTTGAGCCCGGCCAACAACGCGGCTAAGACACGAAGGATCGCAACGAAGCGCCCGAAGAACACGACCTTGCCGCCGTGCCGCAGGAAAAGATACTGCCCGAGCTTGAGCCGGCGCGTGGTGAGCCGCAACCGTGAGCGATGGCGCACCAGCCAACGAAACCCGACGGTTCGTCCGATCAAGAAGCCGGCGTTGTCACCGGCGATGGCACCGAAGATTGCTGCAAGGACCACGTCTGCGACGTTCAGCTGCCCCGTGGTCCCCGCGAACACTGCGGCGGTGATGAGCATCGTCTCTCCTGGAACCGGAATGCCCATGCTCTCGACGGCGACGGCACCACCCACAATCCAGGCCCCATAGGCACCGATTGCGTCGGTTAGAGTCGAATCGAACGTCATGACTCTGTTATATCCATGAGGCGTGCCGACGTGAGCCGTGCTCATCGGTACGGTGCGCTCATTCGACGGACCGAGGTGCAGAGCTGAAGGACGCGCGGATTGACTGGATCGACGACAGCTCGCAAAGAATGAGTGATGGCGTCTGACGCTGCCACCGCGACTCGCACCGCACGCCGTGTCGCACTCACCGGCATAGCCGTGAGCGCGACGCTCGCGGTGCTCAACATCGTGGTTGGAACCGTCGCGCAATCGACGTCCGTCGTCGCCACTGGAGTCGAGTTCGCCGGTGACGTGCTGGCCTCGACCATTGTGCTGGTCGGCATGGTCGTCGCAGTGAAACCCGCCGACGAGAATCACCCGTATGGCCACGGCCGTGTCGAAACGCTCGCGGCGTTCGTCGTCGGCTTGATTCTCGCAGCAGCGGGCGTGGGCATCTGCTGGAGCTCACTACAGAATGTCGGCGCACATCATCCACCACCATCACGGCATGCCATCACCGTGCTCGTCATCGCCATCGCGGCACGAGGCGTAATGTCGTTCGCGAAATTTCGAGTTGGCCGGCGGGTGCGAAGTGCCTCGCTGGTAGCGGACGCGTGGAACGACGCGGTTGACATGCTCGCTGCCTCAACGGCACTCGTCGCCGTGGGTTTGGCCATGTACGACAGCGACCGGTTTCTTGCCGCCGATCACTACGGTGGCGCTGCGGTCGGGATCATTGTCGTGGTGACCAGTCTTCGAGTGCTGCGCGACGCGTCCCTCGAATTGATGGATACCATGCCCGACTCCGACATGATGGAAGCGGTGAAAGCGGCCGCGCGCGAAGTTCCCGGGGTCCTTGGTGTGGATAAGACACGAGCACGGAAGACGGGCTTCAGTTACCACGTCGATCTGCACATCGAGGTCGATCCCTCTTTGACAGTCGCGGAGTCGCACACGATCGCGGGACGGGTGCGGCGGCATGTGCGGGATCGGATCGCATGGGTCGATGACGTGCTGGTCCATGTAGAGCCGGTCAGCGGTTCGACTTCATAACGGGCGCGCGTGGCGCACAGCCGCGCTTGAAGTTCCGGGCGCCAGCCGCTAGCCTGCGGATGAACGAACACGACGAAACAGAAGGAGGCTATCGTGGCGACAACGCAAGAGGCTGTGCAGATCAGCGCGATCGTTCCCACTCTGACTGTCGACGATCTGCAGAAGAGCATCACCTTCTACGAGGCGCTCGGCTTCGTGATCGACGACCGGTGGGAAGACAAAGGCACGCTGCTCGGCGTGATGATGCGAGCGGGCAAGACTCAGATCGGCTTGAACCAGGACGATTGGAAGAAGGGGCGGGATCGCACGAAAGGAGTCGGCGTGCGGTTGTCCATCTCGACGACGCGGGATCACGTCGACGAGATGGCGAAGCGGGCTAAGAACGCCGGCATCACGCTCAAGTCAGAGCCTCGCGACACGGAGTGGAACAGCCGCGCGTTCGAGCTCAGCGATCCGAGTGGTTTCCTGCTGACGATCTTTTCGGAGACGGCGTAGACCGGCAGGTCCGCCTGAAGGCGGACCTATACGCCGCTACTGAAAATCCGGCTTCACGCCCGGCGGCAGCGGCGTCTTGTCCTACGCCACCATCATCGACGAAATCTGATACAGCCCCATCGTCCCCACCAGATCGACGATGCCGCGATCGCCACCGAGGACGTTGCGGGCGACGTTCAACGTCGCATCGCTCACGGTGTGGGTTCGCAG
>DATCXH010000237.1:0-7886 GCA_036565925.1 Vicinamibacterales bacterium | reverse complement strand
AGCGAGAGTCGTCGAGCACCAGGCACCTCCGTCAGAAACGCCAGCGTGTTCACGTTCACGCTGCCGCCCAACAGAGCTGTCGGTACAATTTGTTGCGAGCCCCCGCAACCAACCTTCGCACGATTCACGCGAAGGTTGTCTCGCCGAAGCCGCGAAGGCGGACCACCTGCTGCTCCCTACGATTTTCAGAGCTACGGCCAGGCCGGCTTCGCCGGCCATTCACGCGAGTTCCCCTCACGCGAAGGCTGTCTCTCGCCAAAGGCATCGTGCCGGACATCGACGATGAGCACATCGTACCGAGTCCGACGATGACCGTGTTCAGCGTGCCCCGGGCGGATTCGCGCCTGGAGGCGGAGCCGCGGAAGACTCAGTGGACCGTCCGGTTCTGAACGATCGCTCGATCGTGTCGTTCGGATCGACCGAGACCGGATGGTCCCGCCAGAGCCAGCGCATCATCTCCGGCAGCATCGCACCGCCCATGTCGTGGCTGTGGACGCCGATGCCCCAGACGTAATTGACGTCGTAGCCTTTCGCCACCAACGCATCCTTGAGCCGCACATTCTGGAAGAACCAGTCACGCGTCTGGTCGTACTTTCCGTCGGCGTTCATGCCCCGGTTGTCGTTGCGGCCATCGATCATGAAGATACGAATCGGCTTCCGCTCGCTCGCCATGACCTTTTCCGGGTAGACGTGCCCGCCGGCGAGATTGACGTAGGTACCGATGCCGCTCAGCACTTTGTGGAACTGATCGGGCCGCTCCCATGCGACGGTGAACGCCGCGATCGCGCCGGAACTCCAGCCGCCGATGGCGTGGCGTTCCGGATCACGCGTAATCCGGTAATCGGCATAGAGCCTCGGCAGGAGCTCGTCGACGATCACGCGTGAATAGCGGGCGTCGGGCGGGTCGTACTCGGCCTGCCGGTTCGAGGCGCCATCCTTGGTGAATTTCCCCGGGTCGATGAATGCCGCGATCATCACCGGCAGCTCGCCGCGGTAAATCAGGTTGTCGAGCACGTTCACGGCGCGGTAGTAGCCGTCGGGCTGCATATATGTGGCGCCGTCGTTGAACACCATGAGGCTCACGTCGGTCTTGCCGTCGTACTGCGGCGGCACGTACACCCAGTAGTCGTGCGCCACGCCAGGGTAGACCTGGCTTGGCAGTGTGACGGGGCCTTTGACTGTCCCCTTCGGCACTCCACGCCGGATGAGCGAGTCGGGCCCGAGTTCGTAGAACGCGTCGAAGTTCGGCGGCGCCTGAGGCCGGCGCTGAGCGTGCGCGAAGCCAGTCGAGACAGCGATGATGAGTGCGAGTACAACGGTGACGCGGTGCGTTGATGAATTCGTCATTGTCGGGTGCTGGAGATCGGGAGTCGACCTGCGCCGCTGCGCGTTGGCGATTATAGGAGACGCGTCCCCCGCTGCGACCACGCGAAGGCGGACATCACAGGTCGCACCAGTCGGTCAGCGGCCCATCAGAACGCCGCTCACCACCATCGCCTTCGTTGCCTGCCGCCAGTAGCCGTGTGAATACGCCTGACCGTCGTTGATGATGCGGCCGACATTGATGAACATCACGCCGGAAGCTGGCACGCGGGGCGCTGCGATGACAGCGCGCTGATTGCCGTCCTCAACGAGCCAGCAGCACTGGAACGGGGCTGCGGTCGAGTACGCCTTCTGCGACGCTCCCCAGGAGGAGACGGCGCACGCCGCTCGTCCCGCGCGCCCCGACGACGACCAGGTCCGGTCGTACCGACTTCACAACCGCGATCAGTTCGCGCAACGGCTCGCCGGTCCTCGACTCGCAGCGTGTCCGCCATCCCGCACGGCCAAGTTCTCTCGCGACACGGTTCAGCGCTTCCACGTTGGCCGTGGCCCGTGCTGTATTGATGCGTCTCACTTCCGTGGCGACCGTCGCTCGTATACCGGCAACGTTCGGTGCGCGTGAGGCTGCCGGAGTCATGAGTTCCATCACTCCGACGAACGTCACTTGCCCTTTCGGTGGCGCGTCCAGGCTGCTGACCAACTCCACGGCGCGCGTAGCGTTTGGCGATCCGTCGAAGCCGACGACGATCTGTCGCATACGCGAGGGCTGTCCACGCACTACGAGCACGGCACACTTAGCTCCGCGGACAACACCACGCGCGACACTGCCCATCAGCAGGCGACGCGCAGTTCCATAGCCGCGCCAACCTATGACGATGACGTCGGCTCGGAATCGTTGGGCCTCGCGCAGAATTGCGCCGACCGGTGAGCTGTCTACGATGACGGCTTCTGCGTCGGCCCACCGCGTCGCGAGTGCATCTCTGGCCTGGTTCGCCGCATCCTCGACGCTGCGATCGACCGACGCCGACCAGATAATCGAGCGCTTGTGTTGACCGCGAGGCGGTCTTGCGACGACTGCCCGAACGCGTGTTCCGCCGGGCCATGGTGCGCCTGCGACCGTCGCGACAGCAGCGCGGGCTTGCGTGGATCCGTCTGTCGCAATCAGAACGCGGAGACGGCGAGGGCGTTTCGCCATACTCGTTACTCGGCTGTGCTTGATCCTCACCAGCGTGCGTCGCTGAGCAATGACATCTTAGCAACGACCACGCCACTCACCTTTCGCCGTACTCACGTCGTCTTCGGCGCTATCATGCGCCGCAGGAGAGACCGGCATCCGGTCGCCGCTTCGACGAGGTCAGCCTGGGCGAAGTGATGCGCCGGCGCTCCCGTTCACTGCTTGGCCTGGAACCGGTCGCCCCAAATTGCTGATCGATCCCGCCGTGCCGAAGCAGATCGAATGGATGGAGCTGTCGGGAGTTCCCGGTCGGTGGACGGGCGGACGCATTTGCGCGCGGCTTGCTCGATACTTCGCGGTAAACTTGCGGTTTCGGTCTATCCTGACACCACATGCCCCAAACCGTCGAAATCAGTCTCAGGATTCCTTCGCTTCGGGTCCGGCGCGAGGACACAGATGCGCTGGAAACCATCAATAACAGTGACGTGCGGTTCTGCAAGCACATCGAGGTCGAGTCGATTCCGAAGCCCGGCGTTGTGTTGACGATGTCGACCAGCGCCAATGGGAGCTTCGATTGTGAAGTGCTCAGAAGCGATTGGCATCACGACAAGAACATGTTCGTCATCGCCTGCCGGTATTCCAAGAGGTCGGTGTCTCCGGCTGACTACCATGCGCTGATGAACTCGTCAGACTGGCAGGTCCGGGCCCTGATCTAGGACGTCCTAAACAGCGAGGCACACGATGGCAACGATGAATGGCACGATCAAACGTTTGACAGACAAGGGATTTGGCTTTATCGCGGCGAGCGACGGCAGCGAGTACTTCTTCCACCAGTCCGCCTGCACCGGCACCCGCTTCGACCAATTGCGCGAAGGACAAAAGGTGAGCTTCGAACGCGGACAGGGTCCCAAGGGTCCGCGTGCCGAGAACGTCCGCGTCGAGTGATCGACGCCTGTCGTCGAGTCATCGACCTTACGTGCGAGAGTCGAGCGCGTCCCACCGCGTGTAAGCGGCCAGGAGCAGGGCCTCCAGCTCTTCGAGTCTGGCCAATGCCTCATGGATCTCAGAGGCCGGCCGCTTGTAGAAGTCTTCTGATGTGACGAGGGACTGGAGCTGCTTCTGCTCCGTCTCGAGCGCTTCGATGCGGGCTGGCAGCTGCTCGAGCTCCAGCTGTTCTTTGTAGGACGGCTTCCGTGCCGCCCGAGCCGGTTCCTTCGTCGCGATCGCTGCCGCGTTCGCGCCGGAGGTGGCGCGGCGTTCCGGTGTTGCCGTCGCTTCCGCTTCGGCGCTGCGCCCCTGCCGGAGCCAGTCCTCATAGCCACCGACGTACTCCCGGACACGTCCTTCGCCTTCGAAGACCAGCGTGCTGGTGACGACGTGATCGATGAAGGCGCGATCGTGACTGACGAGGAGCAGCGTTCCCGGCCAGGTGGCGAGCCGCTCCTCGAGCAATTCCAACGTTTCAATGTCGAGGTCGTTGGTTGGCTCGTCCATTACCAGCACGTTGAATGGACGAGCGAACAGTCGCGCGAGTAGCAGTCGATTGCGCTCTCCACCCGAGAGTGCCTTCACCGGCGACAGCGCCCGCTCGGGCGAAAACAGGAAGTCACGCAGGTAGCCATGCACATGCTGGGTGCGGTCGTTGAAGGTCACCGTATCGTGACCGTCGGCGACGGTCTCCCAGACGGTGCGCTCGGGATCGAGTTGCTCGCGCTGCTGATCGTAGTACGCGATCTGCACGTTGGCACCGCGTCGCACGTCTCCTGCGTCGGGCTGCACGTCGCCGAGCAACACCTTGAGCAGTGTCGTCTTTCCTGAGCCATTCGGGCCGATGAGACCGACACGATCGCCGCGCATCACCCTCACGGCGAAGTCGGTGAGAATCGGCCGGCCGTCGAATGACTTCGTGACGGCTTCGGCCTCGAACACCATCTGTCCGCTGCGCTCCGCCAACTCCGTCTGCAGCCGGACTGAACCGACTTGCGAACGTCGCGACGCACGGACTTCACGCATCGCGAGCAACGCACGCACGCGCCCTTCATTCCGGGTGCGCCTCGCTTTGATGCCCTGGCGGAGCCACGCTTCCTCCTCTGCGAGACGCTTGTCGAACTTGGCATCATGTGCAGCTTCGACCGCGAGCGACTCCTCCTTCCGCTTGAGAAATGTCGCGTAGTCGCCGGGCCACGACGTCAGGCGACCGCGATCCAGTTCGACGATCCGTGTGGCGAGTGCCTGCAGGAAGACGCGATCGTGCGTGACGAACAGGACAGTGCCGGCGTAGTCGGCCAGAAATCCTTCGAGCCACCGCATGGTGTCGATGTCGAGATGATTCGTCGGCTCATCGAGCAAGAGCAGATCCGGCTCCCCTACCAACGCACGCGCCAACAGGACACGTCGTCGCCACCCCCCTGACAGCGTGGCCATGGTGGCATCGGTCGGGATGCGCAGTCGCGACATCGCCATCGCGACTTGCTGCTCTGCTCGCCATGTGTCGCCCTCTGTGTCGGCAATGCCTTCGGCCACGACGTCGACGGTCCGCCGGTCGGGAGCAACGAGCGCATCCTGCGCCAGCCGGCCGATACGCAGTCCTGGCTCGTGCCAGACCGTACCGCTCTGCGGTGCGAGTGAGCCGCTGACGATCTGAAGCAGTGTGGACTTGCCGGTGCCGTTCCGTCCGATCACACAGACGCGCTCGCGCGATTCGATCCGAAGGCTGGCGTCGTGGAGAAGTGGGAGATGGCCATAGGCCATCGTGACCTTGTCGAGCGTGACGAGCGGCATCCGCCGGGGATCGTACCACCCCGTCGACGCTTGACTTACTTGGACCCGGGATCTATGGTTCCCGCGAATTCGTCAGACCCGCCACACTGTCCTGTGGGACAGCCAGCGAGAAAAGCCCGAGGTGATCCGCCTCCTTCGTCAGCAGGACCTATTTCGAGAGCCGCGTGATCAGATCCTCCCGGCTGCGCCGAACGGCTAGATAATTCAGTCCCCTGAAGTCCTCATCGGCAAGGTCGTACGGTTTGAAATCGACACGGTTGGGATAGATCTTGCCGATCGCATACCCATACGTATCGAAGAACGCGTACATATCGCGCAAGAACTGTCGCGCCAGGATGTTTGCGCGACCGTACTCGAATTGGATAACGTCGATCACACCGCGCGAGATGGTCTTGACGAACCCATCCAGCACCTGTCGCTCGGCGCCCTCTACGTCGATCTTCACGAAGTCTACCCGGTCAAGGTGATTGGCCTCCAGATATTCATCGCCGGTCGTGAGGAGACCACGCTTGCGCACGGATGGCACCGTGTGTGGATAGTCAAAGATGCTGGTCACCTCAGGAGCGGTCGGATAGGACTTGAACCATGTTTCGCCCGACGTGTCGGACAGACCGCAGCGGTTCACCCGTACGCGATCGAGTGCGCTCACCTGATCAGCCAAGCGACCGCACGTGTCCTCGTCGATCTCGAAGCAGTGAATCACGGCGTTGGGAAATGCCTCGCGCGCGAGCGTCGTCCACGCGCCCGCGTTTGCACCGACATCGATGACCTCGCGGAAGTCGGCAGTCGCCAACCTGTCCAAGACGAAGAGCTCACCGTTCGCCGAGCACTCGCAGTTGACGTTGTGGTACGCGTCGAGGAATCGGGAGCAGCAGCGCGCCAGAGCGCGGAGCGGCAGCGCTTCACGATGCGAGGCGATGAACGGTGTCACGTGAGTTTCTAAGACGCGGTTGACAATTCTGTGTGCCATGGCGATCAGGTCAGGATGAGTTATCGACCTCGACTGGCAGTCCCACGTGCCGACGCTGACCGCGGCGGGGACACTTGAGGAAAGCAGCGCAGATCATAGCACTCCACTACGGAGACCTACCTCCGCTGTGTCACTGCAGAGCGATCCGCCTATCGGACGTCAGATCGTTCAAGCCGCGTCGGCATGCCGATCTGCCAACGCGAGATTCAACGCGCGCTGTACCTGCCGGCACAATTGCCTCGCCTTTCGTTCGACCTGCGTTCCTCGACAAACGGCTCGATGTATTTCCGCCCAATGCCTGGGCGAACTCTGGATCACGAAATCTGAGCATGGACTTCGTTTTCCTTCGACGCAGATCTCCAAGAGTTCCGGGCGCTCGTTGACGGAACGAACCGGATGGTGTCCTCTTGACCGACTACGGCTTTGCGAGCGACGTCGGCGTCACACTCGGATTCCCGCTGACTGCAGGATCACTGGAGCGCAAAGGACGAAATGCAGGTAGAGATTGGACAGATTGCAGCGATCTTTCGGTATCCGGTGAAATCCATGCGCGGGGAATCGCTCGACCAGGCCACGTTGGGCTGGCACGGCCTTGCTGGCGATAGGCGCCTCGCACTTCGTCGGCTTGACGATCGCAGCGGGTTTCCATGGCTCACGGCGAGCAAGTTCCCGGATCTGATTCGCTTCACTCCACAACGACGCGAAGGCACCAATGGAGGCCCGCCGTCACATGTTCGTACCCCAGAGGGCGAAGAGATGCCGTCGTTCGGAGAAGCGCTCGCGGCGGACGTCGAGCGCCGCTGCAGCGTCCCCGTGCAGATGATGGAGTTGCGTCACGGGATCTTCGACGACGCGACGATTTCCGTGATCTCTTCCGACACGGTTCGCGAGGTCTGCCGAATCGCGGAGAAGAGCGCCGACGCCCGGCGATTTCGTCCGAACATAGTAGTCCGATCCACCCGCGCGGTCCCCTTCGAGGAGGATGAATGGATCGGCGGCGTACTCACGTTCGGCAACGCGGACGATGCACCGTCGGTCGCTGTCACGATGCCCGACGTTCGCTGCGCGATGGTGAACATCGATCCTGACGGCAGTGGCCTTGCGCCCGAGGTGTTGAAGGCTGTGGTTCGCGCCCACCAGAACACCGCGGGAGTCTACGGTACGGTTACGCGCGTCGGTCGCCTGGCCGTGGGGCAGACGATCGTTCTTCATTGGTAAAACGACGGCTACGTGCGGCGCAGTCTCTCGGATCTTGCCCCGGCCGATTTGGATAGTCGAAGAACAGCTGGTTGCCGTCGAGATCCTCGACCACCAGCACTCGGTAGTCCCAGTGGCGTCGCACGCGCGTCGCGCATCTTCGCCAGAGCGCACACGAACGTTTGACAGCTACGGCTCGAGAGTCGCCGTCACTCGAGCCCGTGCCTTTGGCTGGACTTGAACCGATGTCGTCCAGATCTTGTAGCCCGACAACTCGACTCTCAGACGCTTCGAACCTGCTGCGACATCCGACAGCAGCAGAGGCGTCGTCCCAATCAACTCGTCGTCGACAAAGACGTGCGCCCCTGACGGACGCGAGGCGACCTGCAGCGAGCCTGTCGAGTTCTTCGCCGCTGTGGCGTCTGCTGGCACGCTCGTGGG
>DATCXH010000241.1:0-7343 GCA_036565925.1 Vicinamibacterales bacterium | reverse complement strand
CCGCGTGCTGAAGGTCGCGCGAACGGTCGCCGATCTCGCCGGCGCGGCGACGGTCAGCGTGGACCACGTCGCTGAGGCCCTGCAATACCGATTGGTGGAGTAACAGGCTGGGTGCGGAAACAGATGGTGATGTATGAACGGCACGGTCAGTCGTCGAGTCTTCGTCGGTTCAGTGGCAGCTGGGGTCCCAGTCGTCGTGGGCGCAGGGATCGCAATGAGGCCCTTCCTGGCATCGGAAGAAATCAGTGCGCAGGGCAACGGACAAGACAGGCTCGTCACCGAGCTCAAGCGCCAATTTAAACAGGCGCTTGGCAAAGTGAAGAACGGTCAAGCAGAGGGCGCCGGACAAGCCGCGACGGTGCTGCGTCTATATGGAGCGACCATTGATGACACGCTTCTGAAAACGACGCTGAGAAAGGCCAACCGGGCGACTGTGCTCACGGCCGAACCCAATCATCGTGAGATTGTGAGACTCGCCGGCGAGCTGGGCATCAACCCAGCAACCATTCCTCCGCACCACATGATCGACAGATCCTTGAAGGAACTGGCATTGCAGCGGATGATCGACGATGGCTTGGAACCGATGTTTCGCGAGGTCGCAGACCAATTCGATGCATCTGCTGTGAAGCTGGACACGTTGAAACAACGTGGCCAATCGTCGCTCCTATCCATTGCATTGCGGCAGCCCATACCAACCGAAACGCAGTGCGGCGACTGCAATGATGCAGCGAAGACCCTCGAGAACTGTGAGTCGGCAATGGCCGTCGCATGCGCGGCGGCCCTGATCGTGCCCCTTTTGGCACCGGCGTGCGAAGGGGCCACCCTCGTGTTCCTGGGCGCTCTGTCAAGCTACGGCGTCTGTATGCTGTATCTGCGACTCTGCGAAGCGTACTACGGGAATTAGCACCGAAAACGGGAAGGAGATGACTCCAGTGATCATCGTCGTCGCCATAGTTGCCATCGCGACACTGGGCGGCATGTGGCTCAAACGCCGCTACCCGAAGATCGAGCGCTCACAATTGGCCACGTCGATTGCCGTCATCGTAGCCGCCATGGGTATGATGGCGCGCCACAGTCCGCCGTCCTGGCAGTTCTACGTCGGCCTGACACTCGTCGGGATTGTCGGTACATTCCTGTACTCGTCGTGGCTACGGCCAACACGCACATAGCAGCTGTCATCCAGGGACTTCAGTCTGCGGGCTGAGGTCCCTGTCCGATCCTGCCATTCGCGCGTCGTAGGCAGTCTTGGTCGCCGTCGCTCCGATGATGATCGCGCCGCCAATGATCGTGTAAGTACCCGGCTGCTCGCCGTGGATCATCCAGGTCCAGATCGGGTTCAGCACCGGCTCGATGAGGAGCAGCAGCGACACCTCGAGAGCCGGAAGTACGCGCATTGCGGCAGTGAGGCAGACGTAGGCGAGTCCGACCTGGCACACGCCGAGGTAAACCACTGTGGCCCATTCGAGAGCGCTCGCTGCAGGCAAGGGCCAGGCAAACGGCCACGCCGCAAGGCTGGCGAAGAAACTTCCCAGCGTGACGGCGGACAGTCCGACGCTCGTCTGAGCTTGATCGCGCTGGATGTATCGCAGTCCGAGCAACGTCAACGCCCACGTAACGCCGCAGACGAGCGACAGGATGTTGCCCGTCATTGGATCCGGCGCTGTCGTCGTCGGCTCTGGCCGGCCGATCACGCAGAGGATGAGTCCGGCCCCGACGCACAGCAGAAACACGAGGTCGCGGGAACGAAATCGTTCGTGAAGGATCAGCGGCCCGAGCAGCAGAAGATAAAGCGGGGCCGTGTCCTGGAGAAAGATTGCGTTGGCCGCCGACGTGAGCTTCGTCGCGAGGACGAACAGCGTGAGGGTCGCCGCGTAGACGACAGCTGTCGCCACCATGGCTGGCGACAACGTCAGCAACTTCATCCCGCGGCCGGGCGACAGTGCACGCAACAGCATCAAAAGCACGACGGCCGCAATGCCCGACCGTAGTGCAGACACTTGCACCCCTGTGAAGGCGGCAGCCTTGATGCCGGCTCCCCCCGTAGAGAACAGGAGTGCAGCCGCGAGCACTTGCAATCGTCCGATCCCGACTTTCACGAGAGCACCTTACTGAGCGTTCGCCTGATGTTCGCCACGATAGTCCGTTTGGCGGCGCTTTAACTCCTGTGATACGCTGACCTTGCGCCTGCTTCTCCCCGAGGGCGCAATGTCCGAGACTTAGGACCCGATAGATAGTACCGTCGGACGGTTCCGTTCCTCCCCGGTCGTCCCAGCAGACCGGACGCGTGTACTGAAAAGCATGGCATCGAGGCGTTACACCATCCTGATCGCTGACCGCACGTCTGGTGTGGTTCGTCGAGTGACCATCTCGGCGAGACCCGCCGTCGCGGTTGCCTGCGCGATGGTGACCCTGCCGGTATTAATTGGGGTTGGCGCCGCGTGGAAGGCTAAGAGCGACGTCTCCAGCCTCTACGCCAACCAGCAAGCCCTCGAACTCGAGAACGCCAGTTTCCGGACCGCCACCTCAGAACTCTCCGGTCAGATCGAATCGCTCCAGTCCGCCATCTCGGATCTCGGCGCACAAGCCGCCCTCGACCCGAGCCTGGCGCGGACCATGGAAAAGCTTCCCGCGTTTGTGAAGTCTCGCGCCATGGGCGGAAGCGTGACGCCCGCCGAGACTACCAAACAGCAAGAGTCGACATACGCGCGGACGCTTTCCGCGCTGTCGAATCCCGAAGACACCTTCGGTCTCCTCCGCTCGTTGCTCGAAGGTCTCGAATCGCGTTTGCAGTCGGTCCGCACCAACGTTGAGAAGCGCAACGCGTTGGCCAATGCGACACCATCGATTTGGCCGGCGACCGGATGGCTCACCTCGAGGATGGGCCCGCGCACGGATCCTGTCACCGGCGGCGCCGATTTCCACGCCGGGCTCGATATCGCCGGCGACAAAGGCCAACCGGTCTACGCGACAGCCGCTGGCGTGGTCACGCAGGCGGGATACTCGGGCGGTTACGGAAACCTCATCGTCGTCGATCACGGGTTCGGACTTGAGACCCGCTACGGACACCTCTCCGCGTTCAGCGTGCAGAAAGGCGCGCACGTGAAGCGCGGCGAAATGATCGGCCGCCTCGGCGCCACCGGGCGCACCACCGGCAATCACTTGCACTACGAGGTGATGGCCAACGGCCGACTGCTCAATCCGCTGCAACTCCTCACGCAGCAGAAGCCGCGCGCCCAGTAAGTCCTCACAATCCGCGGTTTCCTTGCCGATCAGTAGCCCGAGGGCTACAATCGGTAGATATTCCTTCGTAGTTCGCTCCCTCCATTCGAATGATTGGCCAACTACTCGCGAAGGTAATCGGCACCCAGAACGAACGAGAGATAAAGCGGCTGCGGCCGCTCGTCGCAGAGATTAGCGCCCTCGAGCCGACCATCCAGAAGCTGACCGACGAGCAGCTCCGGGAAAAAACGGTCGAGTTCCGCAAGCGCATCGCTGACGGCGCCACCCCGGACGATTTGCTCATCGAAGCATTCGCCGTGGTGCGCGAAGCCGGCAAGCGCGTGCTCAACATGCGGCACTTCGACGTCCAGCTCATGGGAGGCATGGTCCTCCACAGGGGAACCATCGCCGAAATGAAGACCGGCGAAGGTAAGACGCTCGTCGCTACGCTGCCCGCCTACCTCAACGCGCTTGAAGGCAAAGGTGTGCACGTCGTCACGGTGAACGACTACCTCGCTCGCCGCGACTCTGAATGGATGGGCCGCCTCTACCGCTTCCTCGGGATGAGCGTCGGTGTCATCCAGCACGATTTGCGCGACGAACAGCGCCAGGTCGCATACGGTTCCGACATCACCTACGGGACGAACAACGAGTTCGGCTTCGACTACCTCCGCGACAACATGAAGTTCGAGCTCGCGCACATGGTGCAGCGCGGGCATCACTTCGCGATTGTCGATGAGGTAGACAGCATCCTCATCGACGAAGCGCGGACGCCGCTGATCATCTCGGGACCAGCCGAGGAATCCACCGACCTCTATTACGAGGTCGATCGCATCATCCCGCGGCTGAAGAAGGGCGCAGTCACCCAGGGCAACGTCAAGGCCGAAGAGCGCGAAGAGCTCGAAAAAACCGGCGACTACATCGTTGACGAGAAGCACAAGACGGTTTCGTTGACCGAAACCGGTATGGCCAAGGCCGAAGAGATGCTGGCGCATCGTCTCGTGCCCGAATCGAACGGCCTGTACGACCCGGCCAACATGCCCCTGCTCCACCACGTGAACCAGGCGCTGCGGGCCCACACGCTGTTCCGGCTCGACGTCGAGTACATGATCAAGGATGGCGCCGTCGTCATCGTTGACGAATTCACCGGTCGCTTGATGCCCGGCCGGCGATGGAGCGACGGATTGCACCAGGCCGTCGAGGCCAAGGAAAAGGTGAAGATCGAGCGTGAGAACCAGACGCTCGCCACGATCACTTTCCAGAACTACTTCCGCAAGTACAAGAAGCTCTCGGGCATGACCGGCACGGCGGAAACGGAAGCCGCCGAATTCAACAAGATCTACAACCTCGATGTCATTGTCGTCCCGACGAACCGATCCTTGAAGCGTATCGAGGAGCCGGATCTCATCTACCGGACCGAGCGCGAGAAGTACGAGGCGATTGTCAACGACATCATCGAGAAGCAGGCCTCCGGCCGGCCGACGCTGGTCGGCACGGTCTCGATCGAGAAGTCGGAGCGGCTGTCGTCGCTGCTCAAGAAGCGCGGCATCAAGCACGTCGTGCTGAACGCGAAGTATCACGCGCAGGAAGCCGAGATCGTCGCCCAGGCCGGTCACAAGAACAATGTGACGATCGCGACCAATATGGCCGGCCGCGGCACCGACATCCTCCTGGGCGGAAACGCCGAGTACGCGGCGCGGCAGCAGTGTCTGGCGGAGGACGTCGCCGAGCGCCTCCCGAAGGGTGAAGAGAAGTTCATCGACGATGAGGAGTTCGTCTACTACTTCCACGTGGACGGCTTTTATCGCGTGCCGCGTGCGGAGTGGGAGCGCATCTTCTCGCACTTCAAACGGCAGATGGACGCCGAGCACGAGGAGGTCGTCAATTTTGGCGGGCTGCACATCCTCGGCACCGAGCGGCACGAGGCGCGGCGTATCGACAATCAGTTGCGCGGCCGCGCCGGCCGCCAGGGCGACCCGGGTTCCTCGCGCTTCTATCTCTCGCTCGAAGACGACTTGATGCGCATCTTCGGATCCGATCGCATCTCGGGTCTGATGCAACGGCTCGGCATGGAAGAAAACGTTCCGATCGAGCACGGCATGGTGACGCGCGCCATCGAGCGCGCGCAGAAGCAGGTCGAAGCGCAGAACTTCGGTGTCCGCAAGCACCTCCTCGAGTACGACGACGTGATGAACAAGCAGCGTGAAAGCGTCTACACGCTGCGCCGCGAGATCCTCGACGGCCACGTTCACCTCACCGAGGACGAGGTTGTCGACACCAAGGCGTACCTGCTGGCGCTCGCCGAGGACATTCTCGAGGAGCAGGTCGATCGGTTTGCCGGCAAGGCGCTCGACGTTGATGAGCACGACATCCCTGCCCTGATCCGGGAGATCTCCCGCGTGTTTGGCGTGGACACTCAGACGCTCGAGGCGCTGGAGCTCGAAGACAAGAGCGCTGAAGAGGTCACCGATACAGTCTGGGCACTGATCAAAACCAGCTACACCGAAAAGGAAACGCTGGTCGGCGCCGATCTGCTTCGTCGGATCGAGCGCGACATCATGCTGCAGATCGTTGACGCGCAGTGGAAGGACCACCTCTACTCGCTCGATCATCTCAAGGAAGGCATCGGCCTGCGCGGGTACGGGCAACGCGATCCGCTGGTCGAATACAAGAAGGAGAGCTACGGGCTCTTCCAGGACATGAAGGCGCGTATCGAAGAGGAGATGGTCCGCTATCTCTTCTGGCTGCGTCCGGTGATCAGTGAAGGCGCTGAGGGCGGTGGCCCGCCGCCATCCATGCCGACTCGCCCAGCTCCTCGCCGTCCGTCAGCGTCCAGCATGACGATGAACAATCCCGCTGCGGAAGCGGTGCCGGCATTCGCGGGAGCAGCAAGATCCGCTTCGTCCTCTGCAGGTCGCCAGGCGCCGACACCGGCGCGCACCGGCGGAGACGATGTCATCAAAACCGTCAAGCGCGATGAGCCGAAGGTCGGACGGAACGATCCCTGCCCGTGCGGCAGCGGGAAGAAATACAAGAAGTGCCACGGAGCTGGATCTGGAGGCTGACACAATGGAACTGAAAACCGCGTCACTGTCGCTGACCGAGACCGAAGTCGGCGTCACCACGGCACTGACCTTCGACGATGTCCTGCTGGTGCCGCAGCATTCGACGCTGGTGCCGAGCCAGGTTGACGTCTCGACGCGGTTGACACGGAATATCAAGCTCAACGTGCCGCTCCTCAGCGCGGCCATGGACACTGTCACCGAGTCCGGGCTGGCGATCGCCATGGCCCAACTCGGCGGAATTGGCGTCATCCACAAGAATCTCCAGATCCACGAGCAGGCCACCGAAGTCGACCGCGTCAAGCGGTCGGAGAGCGGCATGATCGTCAACCCGATCACGCTGGCACCGACCAACCGGATCTACGAAGCGCTCGATCTGATGAAGAACTATCGGATCTCGGGCGTGCCGATCACCGAGGATGGAAGCAAGGAAGGCCGCCTGGTCGGCATCCTCACAAATCGCGATCTGCGGTTCGAGACCAACGTGCACCGTGAGATCAGCGAGGTCATGACCAAGGATCCGCTCTTCACGGTACCGGTCGGCACGACCCTCGACGAGGCTCGATCATTCCTGCATCAGCACAAAGTCGAGAAGCTGCTCGTCGTTGACAAGGACTTCCGGCTCAAGGGCTTGATCACCGTCAAGGACATCCAGAAGGGGATCAAGTATCCGAACGCGTGCAAGGACGCATTGGGCCGCCTGCGGGTCGGCGCCGCAATCGGCATTGCCAAGGATTCGGTGGAGCGTGCGGGAGCGCTGGTGGCCGCCGGCGTTGACGTGCTGGTGATCGATACTGCTCACGGTCATTCTCAGAACGTGCTGGATATGGTCGCCCGTGTGCGACGTGAATTCCCCAACACCGATCTGGTGGCCGGTAATGTCGCCACGGCTGACGCCACACTTGCCTTGATCGATCAGGGCGTCGAGGCGGTGAAGGTCGGCATCGGCGCCGGCTCGATCTGCACCACCCGCGTTGTGGCGGGCATCGGCGTGCCGATGATCACAGCCATCCTCGATTGCGCCAAGGCGGCTGCGTCTCGCAACATTCCGATCATCGCCGA
>DATCXH010000248.1:0-2629 GCA_036565925.1 Vicinamibacterales bacterium | reverse complement strand
AAGCTGCGCGAGGCTCCGCGGTCGCGTGAGCTCCACTGGAATCGGCATGCCGAGCGTTGCTGGTGGTCCCGGAACGATCGGCACGATGCGATCGGAGAGCAGGATCGCTTCTTCCACGCTGTTGGTGATCATGAGCGTTGTCATGCGGTGATCGCCTTCGCTGGACAGGCGACTGAGCTCCTGCTGAAGCGTCTCGCGCGTCAGCGCATCGAGCGCGCCGAACGGCTCGTCGAGGAACAACACCTGCGGCTTCGTCGCAAACGCGCGTGCGATCGCGACACGCTGGCGCATACCGCCACTGAGTTGCTTCGGACGCCGATCGATCGCGTTGCCGAGTCCGACCTGCTCGAGCGCTCGCGTCGCGTGCCGGCGTTGTTCATCGCGGGTCATGTCGGGGAACGCCGCCTCCACCGCGAGCCGCACGTTCTCGAGTGCCGTGAACCAGGGCAGCAATGAATAGTTCTGGAAGACGAACGCGGCATCGCGTCTGACGCCGCGTGTGGTTTCGCCGCCAACTGAGACGCTGCCTGAATCAGCCGCGGTCAGCCCCGCGATCAGGCTCAGCAGCGTGGATTTTCCGCTGCCCATCGCGCCGACGATCGACACGAACTCTCCGTGCTCGACGTCGAGCGACACCCCTTTCAGCACGTGACGCGTTCCCTTGGCGGCGGGAAACGACTTGGCGAGATCGCGAACCTCGATGAATGCCATCAGATAGTTCTCAACCGCGCTTCGGCCAGACCCATGAGTCGATCCAGCCCGAATCCGACGACGCCGATGGTGATGATGGCGAGGAGGATGTGGGCGTAGACCAGGCTGTTGTATTCCTGCCAGAGGAATCCGCCTACGCCAGGCGTGCCGGTCAGCATCTCGCTGGCGACGATGACGAGCCAGGCGATGCCGAGGCTGAGACGATAGCCGGTGAACATGTAGGGCAGCGTTGCTGGAACGATGATCTTGGTGAACGTGGTGAACTTCGACAGTCGCAGCACCTTGGCGACGTTCCAGTAGTCCTGCGGAATGGCGCGCACGCCCATCATCGTGTTGATGACCGTCGGCCACATTGAACACACCGCGATGGCGAACAGGGCGGCGGGCTCTGACTTCTGGAAGAGCACGAGGCCGAGCGGCAGCCAGGCCAGCGGCGAGATTGGTCGTAGCACCTGCATGATCGGATCGAACATGCGCGTCAGCATTGGCGAGACACCGAGTAGGAATCCGATCGGTGTCGCGATGACGATGCCGAGCAGGAAGCCGCGCGCGACACGCAGCAGGCTGTAGTAGGCGAGCAGCACGATGCCCTGATCCATTTCGCCGCGTTTGGCGAATGGTTCGAGGATATAGACCTTGCTCTCCTCCCAGGTGCGGGCTGGTGACGGGAGATCCGACACCAGCTGGCTGGCGGACCACCAGACGAGGACCGCCATGCCGATGCCGCAGAGTGGCAGGAGTGTGTGTACGATTCGTTTTGTCATGTCGTCGCTCCCGCAATGCTATTGATGGCGAAGGAGCGGGCGTATTTGTCGGGATCTTTACCGTCGAAGACGTTGTCGAAGAGCGTGATCTTCTGCTCTTCAGCCACCTTGACCGCGACGCCCATTTCCTTCATGGCCTCGAGATACATGTCCGAGCGGATCACACGCTTCGGAATGCCCTCGTAGTCGGGAGCGCCCTTGGTCAGTCCCCAGCGCCGGAGCTGGGTCAACCACCACTTGCCGTAGATCTGGTGGGGATAGTTGCAGTTGCGCTGCGAGAAGATCATGTAGTTCGGATCCTGCTCTGACCGTCCGTCGCCATAGTCGTACTTGCCGAGCAGGCGCTCGAGGATGATGGCCGGGGGACAATTGATATAGGTGGGCCGCGAGATGACCTCGGCCGCCTTGGCGCGATTACCCAGATCGTCGAGATGCACGCTGGTGAGGTGAAGGGCCTTGAGGATTGCCTTCACCGTCTTCGGGTTCTTCATCGCGAATTCTTCGGTGAACGCACAGACCTTCTCGGGATGGTCTTTCCACATCTGCTGCGTCGTGACGACGGTGAAGCCGATGCCGTCCTCGATGGCGCGGTTGTTCCACGGCTCGCCGACGCAGAAGCCGTCCATCTTGTCGACCTTCATGTTGGCCACCATCTGTGCCGGCGGGATGGTGATCAGGCTGACGTCCTTGTCCGGATTGATTCCACCCGAGGCGAGCCAGTAGCGGATCCACATCGCGTGCGTGCCCGGCGGGAACGTCATGGCGAACGTCAGCGGTTCGCCTGACGCTTTCGCTTGATCGGCGAGCGGCTTGATCTGCGCGGGTTTGCGGACGCCCGCCATCTTCAGCTTGTTGTTGAGCGTGATCGCCTGGCCGTTGCGATTGAGCAACCAGGGGATCACCATCGGCTTCACTGGCGAACCGGCCAGGCCCATCGTTGACGCCAAGGGCATCCCGATGAGCATGTGCGTGGCGTGGTTCTCTCCGAGGGAGAGCTTGTCGCGGATGACGGCCCACGATGCTTCCTTCGAGATCACAGACTCGATGCCAAATTTCTTGAAGTAGCCCAGTTCGTGCGCCATCACGATCGGGGCGCAGTCGGTCAGCGCGATGATGCCAAAGCGGATCGTCTTCGTCTCGGGACTGTCGTCGGC
>DATCXH010000602.1:0-2444 GCA_036565925.1 Vicinamibacterales bacterium | reverse complement strand
GGCCAAGCACGCGCGACTGACGTCGGGCGGCGGCAATCCCTTTGTCGACCCGGCCAACTGCTGGACAGAAGCCGAGATCCAGGAAGCGATGTTTCGCGCGCAACTCGATCTGCAGCGCACGCAGGCAAAATGATCAAGACGACCCGCACCAGTGGTGACGACCGTAAGCAGGTGGACGCGAAACGCAAAGCCTACTTCGCCTCGTTGCCGCCTGCCGTGCGCACGCGGATGAAGACGATCCGTGAGATGGTGCGTGACATCGCACCGGACGCCGTCGAGGTATTCAGCTACGGCATCCCGGGCTTCAGGCTCGATGGCAAGCCGTTGGTGTGGTACGCGGCGTTCAAGCATCACACGAGCCTCTATCCGATGACGGCATCGATCAGAAAGGCGCATGCGGCAGCGTTGAAGGATTACAAGATGTCGACCGGTACCGTGCAGTGTCCGCTCGACAAACCGTTGCCGGTTGCGTTGATCAAACGTCTTGTCAAGGCGCGCCTGGCCGAGCTGAGGTGATACGGATCACAAAGCGGCGAATCGTGTGGTGTGCGACCGGCGTGCTCGCCCTCGCCGCAGCCGCGTACGTCGCTCGTGTCGTATCGATACTCGCGGCCTACAAGGCCAAGATGCTGTGCTCGGAAGTGTTTCTGGCGCAGCGTGACGTAGACGCGGTCGAACGAGAGTTGGAGTTCGATGATCTCCAGCCGCTGCGAGTCATTGCCGACTCGGTCGATCGAAACGCTCGGCGAGTGACGTCGACGTTCGCGGGCGTCGTCGCGCGCGATGCTGCGTTTCACGAAGGTCGCGGATGCGCCGTCGGCTCGAGCGGAGACACCGGCCGAAACGTTCATATGACCAGGTTCCCGGCCGCGGATCACCCGCCATCCGTGGATGGCGCGCCATCTGTGGATCGCGCGCCATCACCCGACGAACGACTGCGCCCAGTGATCGATCGTGCATTCGCCGAAGCGGATCCTGAACGGCCACGACATACCCGTGCGGTGGTCGTCATGCACGACGGTCGCGTCGTTGGCGAACGCTATGCGAACGGGTTCACCAACGAGACGCCGATCCTCGGCTGGTCGATGACCAAGACGATGATCAACGCGCTCGTCGGCATCCTCGTGAAGCAAGGTCGTCTCGCGCTGGATCGGCCAGCGCCGATTCCCGAATGGCAGGACCCTCGCGATCCCCGCCACGCGATCACCCTCGATCATTTATTGCGCATGAGCAGCGGGCTGGAGTTCGATGAGAGCACTTGGAATCCAGTCTCGGACGTGACTGTGATGCTGCTCGGTCGTCCTGACGCGGGACTCTACGCCGCGCGCAAGAGCCTCGCCGCGCCGCCGGGCACTGTCTGGCAATATTCCAGTGGCACGACCAACATCATCTCGCGCGCGATTCGCGCAGTGCTCAATGACGAGACGATGTATGCGGAGTTCCCGCGACGTGCCTTGTTCGACAGGATCGCGATGTCGAGCGCGCTCATCGAGACGGATGCGTCAGGAGCATTCATCGGCTCATCGTTCGGCTATGCCACCGCTCGCGATTGGGCGCGGCTCGGTCTGCTCTACGTCAATGACGGTGTGTGGGAAGGGGAGCGGATTCTGCCCGAGGGATGGGTCGCCTACACGCGCACACCCGCGCCGGCGGATCCCCTCGAGCGTTACGGCGCCCACGTATGGCTGAAAGTCGCCGACAACTACAGTGGCGACGCAGTGCTGCCCGCTGATGCCTTTCACGCAACCGGTCACGCAGGTCAGTTCGTGACGATGATTCCCTCCGCGCATCTCGTCGTCGTGCGACTGGGGCTGACGCGTTATCCAAACGCGTGGGACCAGACGGCATTTGTGCGTGACGTGCTCAACGCTCTCGAGGCGGTGCCAGGAGGTGACTGAAGTTGGAGCGGCGCAAGCAGCCCACACGGTGAGACAATGCGCTGGGAGGACGGCTTGAATGGCAGCAACGGTCGTTAAGCCCCCAATCGCGTCCGCACACGCCGGCCGCGGTCTGGCGGTCATGCTCGGATTCTCGCTGCTGATCGGGCTCGGTTTCGTCGCAGGTTTCGCGTTTCCGTACTTCGGGGGTGGCGAAGCGCTGCGCCAGTACTCAGGCAAAGAGGGCTGGCTCTTCATGCACCTCGGTGGCGGCATGGTGGCCTTACTGGTCGGACCAGGTCAGTTGTGGTTGGGACTGTCGAATCGCAGGATCGACGTGCACCGCACGCTCGGTCTCGTCTACATGGGCGCCATCGCAGTCAGCGTCACCGCGTCGTTCTACCTGGCTACGCACACCGCGCTCGGCTGGGTGTTCGGTGCGGGATTGAGTGGACTCGCGGTCGCCTGGATCGTCACGACGAGTCTTGCGTATGCGGCGATTCGCCGCGGCCTGCTGCATCAACACCAGGAATGGATGATCCGCAGCTACGTGGTGACGTTCGGGTT
>DATCXH010000610.1:0-2220 GCA_036565925.1 Vicinamibacterales bacterium | reverse complement strand
CTGCGCATTCTTGAACGCCGCGATCCCGCCGGTGAACGTCGGCAATTCGACCAGCACCACGTCACCCGGGCTGACCAGCACGCGGGCGATCAGATCGATCCCCTGCTGCGACCCGCTGGTCACGATCAGATTTTCGAGAGCGGTGTGAATTCCGCGCGCCGCCAGGACGCCGAGCGCGTGCTCGAGAAGCGGTTTCAGCCCCCGAGTCGGGCCGTACTGAAGCGTGTTGCCGTCATGGCTCTCGAGCAATGCAGTGGAGATGTCGCGCAGCTCCTCCCAGGGGAACACACTCGGATCGGGATATCCGGGCGCAAACGAGACGAGGTCGCCCGATCGCGCGACCACCGTGCCCATGCGCCGGATCGCGGATTCAGTGAGTTGACGTCCCGTTGGCGACAGGAACTTCTCGTAGTCGATCATGACCATGTACTCGGCCTTCGACGAGGCCCGGATTCGCTTCGCGATACAGCTTGAGATACGCGCCGATGGAGGACAGCCCAATGTACTGGAAAACCAGCGCGCGCAGCATCCACGCCAGCAGGCTCAGAGGGATGAAGACGAGACCAAACAGGGGCACCCATCCAATCAAGCCCAGAGCGGTCGTGGCCAGCAGCGAAGCACCCGTCGCGAAGATCACCAGCGCGAGCACGACGAGAAACACGCCGCCGACCGTGTGGCGCTCGCGACGCATGAACACCACGGCCCGCGGAATCGCTGTCGCCACCGAGCAGCCGTCGGAGGCAATCACGATCTGCGTCAACAGATACACGAGATTGATCAAGGTGATCCACGCAACGAACGCGGCAGTGACAAGTGCCGTCAATCCCCAGCCCTCGCCCGCATTGCGAATCGCCGCCACCAGCGCGAGGAACCCACCGCCCGAGGCGAGGTAGATCGCCATCAGCACGAAACCGAGGCGCGCGTACGCCGGGAAGAGCACGTTGGCGCCTTCGATGAACGACTCCGCCGAGTAGGCCGATGCCTGCGCGACAACGTCAGGCAGCAGCGGAGGATGTTCAATCGGGCCCGCATTTTTCTCGCCGCGGACCATGATGCTGACCGCGCCGCCTTTGATCAGAAATACGAATAGCGATCCGCCAGCGATCACCACACCAAGGGCTGCGACCCAGGCAAGGAGCACGACCGGCTTCGAGAGGAGTGACGAGGCAATCGTGGTCGCCAGATCGCGCCACTCGAGTGAGAGCAATGTGTGGGGTTCAGCCCCGACCACCAGGGCGACGAGAAAAATGCCGCCAAACAGCGGCGCCGCGATCAGCAGTTTGAACAGTGAATCGGCGACGGCCTGAACGATCGTCAGCGGCCAGTTGGCAGCCGCGACCAGTGCGCCGCGCTTCAGCGTGAGTTTGAGCGTCGAGGAGAGCGCCACGGGGGACGTTTTCAATGGTACGCCCCTTCGCCCAAATCCCCAATTTACAATTGATGTGTGCGTCTCTCTCCCACCGACGCCGTGAAGCCGCAGCTACCCTGGCGGACGCTTGTCCGGATTGCCGCCGGAGGGCTGATCTGCGCCCTCCTTGTGCTGGCCGCCGGCTGGGGTCTCCGTCGGGCGGTCTTTGGCCGCGACGATAGCCAGGCGCGCACGCGTGTCGAGGCCGACGTCCGATCGACGTTCGACGCAATGGCGCGACGTCTCCGCGAAATGGCCGTCGCGGTATCGGATCCAGTCCTGGTCAAAAAAGCCGCTGACGATGACACCTCGGCCGCGCATCAACTCCTCACCCGCGCCGGGGAAATCGTCGCCAACGATTCCCCCGCCGATGCCGCGCTGACGGTGTACGGCGCCGATGGCGTCCCGGTCGCGTGGGCCGGCCGGCCATCGGAGCTCTTGGCCGATCGTCTCCAGGGCGGCGAAGCCTGGTTCCCCACACCCGTCGCGCAGGGGCTGCGCCTCGTCTATGTGCAGCCGGTGATGAACAACGGCATGCGGGTCGGCACGATCGCCGTCGAGCGCCCTTTACCCTCGCTGGGATCGGGGTCGAGCACCAGCACTCTGCAGGGAGCCGCCGAGGACGCCTACCGGATTCCGACTACGCTCGCGCCGGTATCGATCCAGTTGCCGTTCGAAGGCGCACCGCCGGCTGCAGACGCCACGACGTTCGACGTGCAGGCACCGTCAGGCGAACGATTGCTGACGGCCAGCGTCGCTCCGGCCGACCTGGCGAACACGCGCGAACACTGGCGGCTGGCAACCAGGTCTGG
>DATCXH010000774.1:0-2685 GCA_036565925.1 Vicinamibacterales bacterium | reverse complement strand
GCCACGATGACGCCCAGTCCACAGCAGAGAACGATGACAAGTAATGCCTTGAGCATTGCCGCTCGTATGCATAGTACAACTCTCATATGCGGCTGACGGCCATGCTGTGGCTCATCGGCGTTTGCGCGGTGTGCGCGTCGGCGCGGGCGGATCAAACCGGTCCCGCTGACCGGACACTCGCCGCAACGACGATTCAGTCCGCGCCGCTCGACCCCTCGAAGGATCCGGTCTATGTGTGCCCGATGGATCCCGACGTGCGCTCACACAATCCGGGCACCTGCCGGCGCTGCGGCATGAATCTCGTCGCCGGCATTCCCGATCCCGTCGAATTCCATCTCGATCTCGGCGTGGTTCCTCAACCTCCGCAGCCTGCGCAACCAGCAGCACTGCAGTTCTTTATTCACGATCCGTGGAAGGATCGTCCCGTCGTCAGCTACAACGTCGTTCACGAAAAGCTGTTTCATGCCTTCGTCGTGAGCGAGGATCTGCAGTTCTTCACACACGCGCATCCAACGTCTGTCGCCGATGGTGTGTTCCAGTTGCCGATCACGTTTCCGACGGGGGGCATGTTTCGCGTGCTCGGAGATTTTTATCCGGCAGGAGCGACGCCGCAGTTGGCGACCCAGACGATCCTCGTGCCTGGCACCGCGCCCGCACCGGTGCAGCTCACGCGCGACTACTCGACGAAGGCGAGCGAGAACATGCGCGTGTCGCTCGTCACGATTCCCGAGCAGGCGATCGCCGGGATGCGCACGCAGCTGCGCTTCACGCTCGATCCGGTGGACGGCTTCGAGAAGTATCTCGGTGCATGGGCCCACATGCTTGCCGTGAGCAACGACCTGATCGACATGATCCATCAGCATCCCTACCGCGTGGACGAGCATCAGATGGTTGAGTTCGAGATGGTGTTTCCGCGTCCGCAGGTCTATCGCATCTGGGTGCAGTTCCAGCGCAAGGGCGTTGTCAACACCGCACGCTTCGACGTGCCAGTGAACGAACTGCGCTGAAAGGACTCTGACGAACACTTCAGACGGTCTTCACTCTGCGTGTTGGAGTGCGGGCGATCATCGAGAAATCGCGCGGCGCTGAGAGATATTTCACGCCCCGCTCGACACGGACACCGCCGAATACCGGCCGCGCGTCGCGCGCGATCGCGTGGCGACCCTCTTGCAGTCCACGAGTCGAGGGCCTTATGAAACGTGCGGCAGTGGTCCTGATGATGTCGCTTGCGTCAGCCAGCGCATGGGCACAAGGTGGCGGCACGGTCACCGGCCGTGTCATTGATGAAACGGGTGGCGCGCTGCCCGGCGTCACCGTCGAACTTCGCGGCCGAACCGAACCGCTCGTCGCAGTCACCGACGGCGAGGGTCGTTACACGTTCGAGAACGTCGCAGCCGGCACGTACCAACTCTCGCTGCGATTGATCAACTTCGCCGATGTCACTCACGGCGATGTCACCGTGGGTGCGGGAGCATCTGTGGTCGTTGACGAGGCCATGCATCTCGCACTCAACGCCGAAGTCGTCGTCGTCGGCAAACGCACGTTCGTCAATCTCGCCGACGCTGAACACCCCGCTGAAAACCTGGTCGGCATCGCATCATCAGCGAGTCAAGGGGCGATTACGGCGAAGCAGCTCGATGTACGGCCGTTCATGCGCCAGGGCGAGGTCCTCGAGACGGTGCCCGGCGTGATCATCACGCAGCACAGCGGCGAGGGAAAAGCCAATCAGTACTTTCTGCGTGGTTTCAATCTCGATCACGGCAGCGACTTCGCGATGACCGTTGCGGGCACGCCGGTCAACATGCCCACACACGCGCATAGCCAGGGCTACTCGGATATCAACTTCCTGATTCCCGAGCTCGTGGCCGGTGTGCAGTACTCGAAGGGTCCGTACTTCGCCGATCAAGGCGACTTCGCTACGGCTGGCGCCAGCAATATCAACTATGCGACGACGCTCGAGCGTCCGATCGTGCGGCTCGAGGCGGGCACGTACGACTTCGGCCGTGCGTTGCTGGCGGCGTCGCCGAACTTCGGCAAGGGCCACATGCTGGCGGCGTTCGAAACGTCCACCAATGCCGGACCGTGGAGCGTGCCCGACTCGTACCGGAAGTACAACGGTGTTTTGCGCTACAGCCAGGGTGACAACGTGAATGGGCTGTCGCTCACGTTCATGGGGTATCACGGTACGTGGAATGCCACGGAAGCCTCGCCCCAGCGTGCGATTGATGCCGGGCTGATCGACCGGTTCGGCTCCATCGACAAGACCGACGGCGGGCACACGTATCGCTACAGCGTCGGCGGTGAGTGGCAACACGCGTCCGGTAACACGCTGACGAAGGTTCAGGCCTTCGGTCTCGGCTACGACCTGAACCTGATCTCGAATTTCACGTTCTTCCTGGACGACCCGATTCGCGGCGACCAGCGAGAGCAAATCGATCATCGATTCGTCACCGGCGCTCGCGCCTTTCAGAAGCGTCAGAGTCGCTGGGGCTCACGTCCGGTGCAGAACACGATCGGCCTCCAGTTCCGGAACGACGACGTGATGCGCGTCGCGCTGTTTCATACCGAAGAGCGAGTACGACTCGAGACATGGAACGATGCGTCGGCCCTGGTCACGAGCGCCGGCGTGTATGGCGAGAATCAGGTGGAGTGGGCGCCGTGGCTGCGCACGACGATCGGTCTCCG
>DATCXH010000843.1:0-4416 GCA_036565925.1 Vicinamibacterales bacterium | reverse complement strand
AGGTCTACATCGGGATTCCCGACCTCGACCTGCTGATTGCCTTCACCGGCGGCAATTACGCCGACGCGGTGTTGTTCAGATCGCAGCGAGAATTCGTGCCCGAAGACATCCTGCCGGCGGTGATGCCTTAGCAACCTGCGACGCACTCAGCTCGCGGCTAGACTGAGCACAGTCTCGCAAAAGAAAGGAGTGCCGCCGCAACGGCACTCCTGATTTGAGATCCGGATCGGCGAGACATCGGTGTCCTCGCCGATCGGAGGTTCAACGGAATGAGAAGTAGGCGACTGCGTTGCTCGCAGCCGGGATGCGCAGCGTAAGCCGGCGGCAGGTGCCTGCCCACGCGTCGTCGCTGACCCATTTCACGCTGAACTCGTCGCCCTGCTTCTTCAGTCTGCCTTCGGTTGCGATCGTTCCCGGCGCCTGGCCAGTGATCTCGAGCGTCGTGCAGTCGACATCCTGCGAGTCGATTTGCAGGCTGCTGCTGTTACCGGACAGTCGGAACTTGAGCGGTATGGTATCCCCCGCCTCGAAGGTATTGACCGCCGGCGCATTCAATACGGGCGGCCTGAAACCGCCGAATGCAGCGGCCCTGCACGTTGCCGGCAGATCGAACGCTGCGACGCCGTCCGTGCGCACGACCGAGCTGCCCTGACTTGCGCTGAAGCCCATGCCGCGCTTTGCGAAGCCGCGCCAGATCTCGCACTGGTTGGCTCCGCCGGTCAACGCGACGTCCGCAGCGAGGATGGCGTTGCGCCCATCCTGAAAGCCCGGCTGGCACGGCTGGAACTTCATGCCATCCATGACCAGCTGCAACGCCCGATTGTTGCCGCCGGTCGACCAGCTCTCGTAGATGTTCGCGTTATAGCCGTAGCGGTCGACGAGGTTCCAGTACATCTCCCACAGCATCGTGTTCCACACATAGCCGATGCCGTGCGGCTGGCTGATGTTCACGACATCGGCCACCGACGCGTACGTAGAAGGGTTCACGCTCATGTCGGTCGAGTACGGCGTCGGGCGGATGCCGTTGCCGTCAGCCGGCTGGAAGCTGACGTACGTGCCGACGCCGCGCGGCGTCGACGGCCGATCCGACGGATGCGTGGTCAGCGTCATGCCGAACCAATCGCTCCAGCCCTCGCCCATCTGCTCTGAGTTGCCGCCGGCATTCTGCAGGCAGCTGACGGTTGCTGGTCCGCCGGTCAGACGATTCGAGATGCCATGGCCGTATTCGTGCGCGATGACACCTGCATCCAGATCCGAATCGCGATCCGGCACGCCGCCCGTGCCATCGGCGATCGTCGCATTGAACGGAACGTTCGCCTTGAAGAGCGTGCCGTCGTCCTGGCTCACCATCACGGACGGAATCACGATCGCCGGGTTGGCGCCGCCCATGGCCGTGGGCGGGCCGGCGATGTTGTTTGCCACGATCACCATGATCGCGCCGTTCACTTCGGCTTTGCGGACCTTCGCCTGGAACTCGCAGCTGCCGCGGTCGATGATCGCGATCTTGCCCGCGGGGCTCGCGAGGTACGGATCGAGCGGCTGACCTGCCTGAAAGGCCGGGTCGCAGCCGCGTCCGATGTAGACCACTTCGCCGCTGATCGGGCCGGTGGTCGTGAGACTCTCACCGAAGCCGGCCATCGGCCCGAAGTACGTGCCGGCGATCGGCGAGGGCGGGTGCACGGTGACCGGGTTGGGCGCCGACGAGCGCCACTCGAACATCTGCATCCGTGGGCGGATGCCCTCCACGCCCGTACCGAAATTCGCGTTGTTGCGGCCGCTGCCGTCCTGCGCCTCGGCCCGGACGTCGTCGTTGCCGACTCCGCCCTTGCCGTAGTTGTTCACCTGGAAGTTGCCCGAGGCCTCGTCGAACCCGTAGTTGTAGGTGACGTCGTGGACGATGTTGTTCCAGTAGAACAGGTTCGTGACGAAGGCCGGCTGAGAATCGAGCGGCCGTACGTCGAGGTTGAGCGGGAAATCGAACACCAGTGCCAGCCCGCCGTCAGGATCGCTGCCCAGGTCCGGCACATTGTTGTTGTCGCGATCGGCATAGGCGTGCACGTTGTTGCCGCGGGTGACGGTGAATTCCGCCCCCGGCGCGCCATTCGTGTCGTGCCAGCCGAAGGGCGAGGCACGAGGGTCAGCCGCATTCGAGACCAGAGAGCGGTCACCGTCGCTCGGGCTCTCGAAAGGCTGCGGATAGACGCGATAGGTTGCGCCGTCGGTAGGTGCGAAGGAGACGAGGGCGGATGCCGTGCCATCCGGGCGCGCGATCGCCGCGGCGATCGAACCTGCCGAGTCCTGGACGATGAGATCGTGCTTGCCGAGGGATTCACCGCTCTCGGCATCGACGAACGCATACATCCAATGCTGTCCGTCGTCCTGATCGATCTCCAGGCGCCACGCTAGCCGCACCTTACCGTCATCGCGCGGCAGCCAGACGAGCTTCGCGTCGATTGGCTTCGCAGCGATGCCGCCATCGGACAGCGTCAGCTGCTCGCTCTGTCCGCCGCGACGCTGCAGGACCTCGAACGGCTTGCTCGCCTTCAGCTTCAAGTGACGAGTGGCCGCCTCGGCCGCCTCGACACCGCTCTTGCGGGCATTCTGTCCGGCAGTAACGTTGGCGATGTTCCCAACGAAGGTGCTGCCGGCGCTGATCACGGAGCCGTCGGCGGCAACGTTGACGTTGATGATCGCGTTCCACACGTCGATGCCGCGGTGGCGCTGCTGCAGATAGACGTGTGTGACACCAGTGTGCCGACTGACCACGGTATTGCTGACCGCGATCTCGTTGAGATCGGAGCCCGTCACGCGGAGCTCCTGCTTGTGAGTCTGCACGTATTTCAGTGCTGCACCGCTGGCATCGGCGGCGGGCGGTGCGCTTACGGCGACGCCAAGCCAACCGAGCGCGAGTACGAGCACGCTCATGACTCTGGTTCCTGTGAGCATTGCTTCTCTCCCTTCGCTGCCGCGTGCGAGCGAGGCAGCCTAACGTTGATTTTTCATTGAGCCAGTCCGATGGCCGAACGTCGTTCGGCCCGGGGCGGCCATTTAGCACCAGCCGCGTTGAGACGGCAATGTGCCACTAAAGTGGTACGTGGCAAGAAGTACTGCGGTGCTCGTATCAAGCGAGCGTCGGATGTATCCGACAGACAGACTCACGACGGTTTTCGCGGAGGACCGTGAAAAAAATTCCAGTTGAAATCGCAGCGGTCGTGAGGCGGCAACTTCAGATTCCGGCGTACCACGACCAGCCGTTCTGGATGAGGCCCCGCTTGCCGTGGTCGTCGAAGTGATCCGTCACGACAATGCGTCGCAGGAATTTCATGCTCTTGTAGCCGAGCTGCTTCTCGACTCTCAGTCGTACCGGCGCGCCGTGGCTGATCGGCAGATCGCGTCCGTTCATCCCATACGCCAGGATGGTCTGCGGATGCAGCGCATCAAGCATGTCGATGCCGTCAACCCAACCGTCATAGGCGTAGTACTGCACGAATCGAGCAGTCGGGTGCACACCCGCGGCCTCGAGAACGGCGCGCAACGGCACGCCGGTCCACTGCGCGATCGCCGACCAACCCTCCTCGCAGGTGTGCCGCGTGATCTGTGTGCGAGATGGCATGCGCCGCAATTCATCGAGCGAGAACGCACGCGGCCGTGCCACGCTGCCTTCGACCACCAGTCGCCAATCTGCAAATCGATTGGCGAGCAGTTGCTCATAGACCGGACCGTGCTCGCGACTGTAGCTGGATTTGTCGGGGTCGGCGGGATTCGTCGTGCCGATGGCAGGGACAGAGGAAATATCGGAGTAGTCGTACTCGCGCGCGAGCGAGTGTGCGGGGAGCAGCAGGCGGTGGGCTTTGTACGTCAACAAGTCGCCCATGCGCAGCACGTTGCCGTAGGTCGGTGGGTCCGTTGGCGTGCAGCCGGCGAGCAGTACGCCAGCCGAGGACGCCAGGCCTTTGATGAAGACACGACGCGGCATACGGCTTTCTTGCTTCATGGCTAGTTCCCCAATGTCATAGCGCGAAGCTGTCGACCGAAGCCGGTCGCAATGACCATGGCTATGTGAACGAGCAGAAAAAGAACGAGAGCCGCGAATCCGAAGAAGTGAATGGTCCGAGCCGTCTGGTAACCGCCGAACAGATCCAGCAGGAATGGAAACGACGCGGTGACTGCCGGTGACATCGTGAGACCTGTCGCCACCATCAGCGGGAGAACCACGAGCATGACGCTCGCGTACGCCAGTTTCTGGAGCAGCCCATAAGGCGGTCCGACGCCAATTGCGCCGACAACCGGGCGCAAGTGGCTCTTCAAATCCTGCAGCAATGCTCGCGGCGCGAGCTCGCGACCGCGCGGAATCAAGTTGGTGGGGATGTGGCGGCCGACGCTTCCGAATGCAACGTATGTTGCACCCACTACAAC
>DATCXH010000430.1:0-15920 GCA_036565925.1 Vicinamibacterales bacterium | reverse complement strand
ACCGCCAGTGGCGCGTTCAAGCGACGTGACGCCGCGATCGCTGATCCCGCACGGCACGATCAGCTTGAAGTGATCGAGGTCGGTGCTGACGTTGAACGCGAAGCCGTGCATCGTGATCCATCGTGACAGCCGGACGCCGATCGCACCGATCTTCTCCGCGCCCACCCACGTGCCCGTGAGGCCCTGAATCCGTCCGGCTGTGACGCCGTAGTCGGCGCACACGCGAATCATCACTTCCTCGAGATCGCGAACGTAACGGTGCACGTCGCAGCGATCGGGCTTCAAATCGAGAATCGGGTAGCCGACGATCTGGCCCGGGCCGTGATACGTGACGTCGCCACCGCGCCCGGTCTCGTGTACAGCGATGCCGAGTTCACCGAGACGTTCGTCAGTGGCGACGATGTTGGCGCGGCCGCCGTCGCCTTTGACACCGAGTGTGATGACAGCGGGATGCTGCAGGAGCAACAGCAGATCCGGGACGTGTCCCGCGCGGCGCTCCTCGAGAAGGCCCCGCTGCATGACAAGCGCTTCGTCGTAGGGAACAACACCAAGGCGGCGGATTTCAAGCTCGCGCATCATGTGAGCCTGAATCCTCCGTTTCTTTGTTGCTCCGTGTGAACCCGTTATCTCCGCACACTCCGTTACCTACGCAGACTTCGGGTCGAAGTTTTCGATTTGCAGCTTCACTTCGGCCATGAATTGATCGCCGGTCGCGCCGTCGATCAGTCGATGGTCGTAGCCGAGCGTCAGATACGCCATCGTCCGGATCGCAATCGCATCGTCAACAACGACCGGGCGCTTCTCAATGGTGCCGACGCCGAGAATGGCGAGCTGCGGCTGATTGATGATCGGCATGCCGAACTGCGAGCCGAACTGACCAGGGTTGGTGATGGTGAACGTGCCGCCGTGCACTTCATCCGGCTTGAGCTGCTTCGACCGCGCGCGCTCCGCGAGGTCGGCGATCGAGCGGCTCAAACCGAGCAGGTTCTTCTCGTCGGCGTGCTTGATCACCGGCACGATCAGCCCGGCCTCGAGCGCCACGGCGATGCCGAGGTTGATGTCCTTCTTGTAAATGATGTTGTCGCCGTCGAGGGATGCGTTGACGATCGGGAAACGACGCAACGCAGCGATCACCGCCTTCGCGATGAACGCCATGTAGGTCAGCTTCGTCCCGAGCTGCTCGTATTCGGCCTTCTTCTGTTCGCGGATGCGCGCCACGGTCGAGAAGTTCACATGGAAGACCGAGTGCACGTGGGCGGAGGTGCGCCGGCTCATCACCATGTGCTCGGCGATCTTCTTGCGCATCACCGAGAGCGGTTCGATCTCGATACGATCGCCTTCGCGATAAACCGGGGCCTTCGGCTCTGGGCTTGGCGCTCTGGACTCCAGGCCTTCCGCTTTGGGCTCCTGGCTTTGGGCTTTGGGCTCTAGACGTTGGGCTTGGGGCTGCGGCGATTCGATGTATCCGAGGATGTCGTGCTTCGTGACGCGTCCGCCTAAACCTGAACCGTGGATCTGCGAGACGTCCACGTTGTGCTCTTTCGCAATTCGGCGAACGAGCGGCGACGACTTCTGACGACGGACCTCGTCTTGGGTCAGCGGAGCTGAAGGGTCGGCCTTGGCGAGGGGCTTCGGGGAGACCGGCGGCGCTGGTGCATGCGCGGCCGCTTCGCGTCCATTCGGCTTCGGCGTCGCAGGAACCCTCTTCTGCGCAGGTCCTGCACCATCGGCCTGAGGTTGTGCCGCCGCGGTTGCCTTCGCGGCCTCCGACGCCTTGGCGACGTCGGACGACGCGGCCGATGCGACCGGCCCGGCGACCTCAGATGCATCGCCAATCGTCGCGACCACTTCGTTGACTGCGACAGTCTCACCGGCCTGGACCTTGATCTCGGTCAGCACGCCGGCGACCGGCGCGGGAATTTCCGCGTCAACCTTGTCGGTGGAAATCTCGAAGAGCGGCTCGTCGCGATCGACCGAATCGCCCACGTTCTTGATCCAGCGGACGATCGTCCCCTCGGCAATCGATTCCCCCATCTGGGGCATCACGACGGGTGTGGACATAGCCTGCTACAGGGGTCCGCCTCAAGGCGGACACTACATATGTATCGCGGCACCATGCGCCGCGTGAGCCGCTTCGCCCACGGCCTCCGAGAAGGTCGGATGCGCGTGGATCGTCTTGATCAACTCCTCGACCGTGCATTCGAGCCGAAGCGCCAGCACCCCCTCGGCGACGATCTCAGTGGATCGTGCGCCAATCATGTGCACGCCCAGCACCTCATCGTACTTCTTCTCAGCCACAATCTTGACGAACCCCTCGGTTTCGCCCGCCATCTTGGCTCTGCCCAGGACGCCAAACGGAAACTGGCCCACGCGCACGTCGTAGCCCCGCTGCCGGGCCTCGGCTTCCGTCAAGCCGACGCTGCCGATCTCGGGGTCACAGTAGGTACAGCCTGGCACGTGGTCGTAGTTCAACGGCTGGACCTGCTTACCGGCTAATCGCTCCGCGACGATCACGCCTTCCATCGAGGACACGTGTGCGAGCTGCGGGTGCACCCCGGTACCGAGCGTAATGACGTCGCCGATCGCCGACACGTTCGGGACCGACGTGCGATACATCTCGTCCACCTTGATGTAGCCCTTCTCCATCGCGATGCCGAGTTCCTCGGCGCCAAGTCCCGTCGTGACAGGACCACGACCAGTCGCCATCAGGAGCAGGGTTGCGGAGATCGAGAGGGGCTTCCCATCAGCGCCTTGCGCCTCGATCGTGACCTCGGTACTCGAGGCTGTCGCCTTGGTCACCTTCGTGGACGTGAGGACGTTGATGCCCTGCTTCTTGAACGACTTCTCGAGCTCTGCCGAAACAGCCTCATCCTCCACCGGAACCAGACGCGGCAACAGTTCGATGATCGTCACTTCGCTCCCGAAGCGGCGATAGATTGAGGCGAACTCGACGCCAACCGCTCCGCAGCCCATGATCACCAGCGACTTGGGCACCTCTTTGAGATGAATCGCTTCGTCGCTCGTGATGATCCGTTCGTGATCGATCGTCACGTTCGGCACGCTGCGCGGCTGCGACCCAGTGGCGACGATGATCTCTTTGGCCTCGAGCGTCTGCTTGTCGCCCTCGAAGATGTCCACCTTGCCCTTGCCCATCAACCGAGCGGTTCCCTTGATCCAGTCGATCTTGTTTTTCTTGAAAAGGAACTCGATGCCCTTGGTGAGGCCTGTGACAATCTTGTCCTTGCGGGTGTGCACCTGCTTCATGTCGATCGCCGGCGCACCGTAGGGAATCATCACGCCCCACTCTTTGGCGTTTTGCACGACCTTCATCGCATGGGCGTGCTCCAGAAGCGCTTTGGTTGGTATGCAGCCCCAGATCAGGCAGGTGCCACCAAGTGCTTTCTGTTTCTCGACAACGGCGACTTTCTTACCAAGTTGTGCAGCCCGGATCGCGGCCACGTAGCCGCCGGTCCCCGCACCGATCACGATGACGTCGTACGCAGTAGGCATAAAACTCCATACTATACTCGCCTCCTCCGATGTCAGACCGCCGCAAGACGCTGTTGATCGTCGATAACGACGAGGTGATGCGCGAGTCGCTCACCGGTTCGCTGCGCCGTGACCTGCGCGTGCTACGCGCCGGCACTGGTGAAGGCGCCCTGCAGATGATGGAGAAGGAGAACGTCGATCTGATGATGCTCGACGCGCGACTGCCCGGCATCAGCTGCTTCGAGGTCCTCAAAATCGTCAAGGAGAACTACCCCTACGTCGAGGTGATCGTCGCCACCGACGTCAAGGAATTCGACGTCGCCATGGAGGCGATGCGGCTGGGTGCGTATCACTACACGCCCAAGGACATCGACCTCGAGTCGCTGCGCACGCTGCTCGTCAATGCCGGCGAGCGTCAGGATCTCCGGCGCGATGTCGTCAGGCTGCGCGAGGAAGTTGCCGAAAGCAACGAACGCGAGTTCGTCGTCGGTCCGAGTCAGTCCACACGCGACATCATCGTGATGGCGCAGCGAGTCGCGCCGCGGCCGGTCAACGTGCTCATCCTCGGTGAGAGCGGCACCGGCAAGGAACTTCTCGCACGACTCATTCATCGAGAGAGCGGACGCGCCGATGCGGCATTCGTCGCCGTGAACCTCGCCGCGATTCCCAAGGAGCTCGTCGAGAGCACGCTGTTCGGACACGAGAAAGGTGCGTTCACCGGAGCGATCCGTCAGCAGCTTGGCAAATTCGAGCTCGCGTCCGGTGGCACGTTGTTCCTCGACGAGGTCGGCGATCTCAGATACGACTTGCAGGCGAAGCTGCTGCGCGCGATCCAGGAAGAGGAGATCGAGCGCGTGGGCGGCATGCATCCGATCAAAACCGATCTCCGGCTCATCGCCGCGACGAACGTCGATCTCGACAAGGCGGTCAAGGAGGGGCGCTTCCGCGAAGACCTGTACTACCGGCTCAATGTCGTGCCGATCAGAATGCCGGCGCTTCGCGATCGCATCGAAGATTTGCCCGACCTCGCGCGCTTCTTCCTGCGCCGCTACAACGTGAAGTTCCGTCGAAACATCCAGGGCATCGCCGAATCGACGATGCAGATCCTGTGCTCGTACTGGTGGCCGGGGAACATCCGCGAGTTGGAGAATTTGATCGAGCGCCTGGTTGCGGTATCCGACAAGGAATGGATCACCGACGAGGACCTGCCATACGAGCTGCACGTCGCACAACTCGACACACAGGGACCGACGACTGAGAACCTGCTGGAACGCGCGGTCTCAACCTTCGAGCGCAACTTCATCATCCGGGCGCTCGAGAAATCGAGCTGGAACGTCACGGCGACAGCTCGCGCGTTGGGCATCCCGCTCAGCACGCTGAAATTCAAGATGGACAAGCTCGAGATCCGCGAACTGGCGCGCAAGATCCGCGGGAATTGACGGTCCGCCTGCCGCCTACGCGATGCGCTACGGCGGGCCAGGAAAGGCGGACACGACGCCTGTACAGAAAATAACCCGGCGCTCATTTCGCGCCGGGCCAAACTCAAAAGGGGGGTTGCTGTTCCTTACTTCTTCGGCAGCACTGCGTCCTTGAGCTGCTTCGCAATGCGCGCCTTGACGACGGTCTTGGCGGGAATCTTAATCTGCTCACCGGTCGCGGGATTGCGGCCCATCCGCGCCTTACGCTTCTGAACGACGAGCTTGACCATGCCGGGCAGCACGAACTCACCGGAGCGCTTCAGCTCTTTTTCCGAGAGCGTTGTCAGCTCATCGAAGAACTCACGCGCCTGAGTCCGCTTCACTTCGAAGCGCTCGGCGAAATGTGAGAACAGTTCTGATTTGCCCATTCTGCGGGCCTCTGCCATCACGTCCCCCCTTGTGCTGGTGCGCGCTGATGCTGGCCGCCGAGCAGTTGCGCGCGCGTGTCACTGCTGCGGAAACTCGTGAAAAACGGTTGCAATGCTAGCTCGCATGCGCAGGCGTGTCAACGCGCGATCCAGCAATTTCGGCCCAAAGTGCTAGAATTTTTCGCATATGTCAAGCGAGGTGGCGATCGAGACATTTCCGAATCCACGTCCTGAACGCGACTTCGAAATCACGATCAGCTGTCCCGAGTTCACCTCTGTCTGTCCCAAAACCGGCCTGCCTGACTTCGGCGAAATCCGCATTACCTACGTGCCAAACGATCGGTGTATCGAGTTGAAATCGCTGAAGTACTACATGTTTGGCTTCCGTAATCGCGGCATCTTCTTCGAGGCCGCGACCAACGCGATCCTCGACGATCTCGTCAAAGCCTGTCAGCCACGGCGCATGACCGTGGTCGGCGATTTCGCGGTCCGCGGCGGCATGAAGACTATCGTGACCGCGTCCTACGACGCGGTCACGTAGTCCCCAACTGCCCAACCACTCCCAACGCTCAATTCGCAATAACGATCAACCAACGTCAAGTGAACGTTTGAAAATCCCCATCGAAGACTCGATCGATCTCCACACGTTCGCGCCGCGTGACGTCGCGTCGGTCGTCGAGGAGTACGTCACCGCCGCGCACGAAGCGGGCCTGCGTGAAGTGCGATTCATTCACGGGCGCGGCAAAGGCGTGCAGCGCGGCATCGTTCAGAACACGCTGGAGCACCTTCCGCTCGTCGTGGAATTCTGGGACGCCCCGGAGACGCACCTGGGCGCAACCGTCGCGCGACTGACCGACTGATCCCGCCTTCGCCAACGGCTACGACGAGGGCCGCGTGGTGGCGAAGCCACAAGGACTTCGTTCGGAAGCCACAACAGACACGCACTAACAGCTCCGGACTGCGAACGTCTGCAAGTTCCGCAGTGGTGCGCTCTTCGCCTTGGCGCACGACATGAGCGCTGCGGCGCGTTACGTTGTCGTCATCGCACTCGCCGGATTGATGGCGTCGTGCAATTCATCGACAACGCCGGCGGGACCCACGCCGAGCCCGAGTCCGACCCAGACGGCAACCGCGCCAGCGCCAACACCGCCTGCCGATCCCGACCCAACACCTAATCCTTCACCGACGCCACCAACGCCAACACCATCGCCTTCACCGACACCTGCTCCGACTCCCGAGACCACGTACATCATGTCGGGCTACGTGCGGAACCAGGTGACGAACGGCACGATTGCGAACGCACGGCTCGATATCATCCAGGGCGTCAACACGGGAAAGACCGCCTTTTCGGATTCCGGCGGTCTGTATCGCGTCGAACAGCTGAAGGCCGGGGCGACTCGCGTGCGTATCACGGCCGCCGACTACGACGCACGTGAGCTTGACGTATCGATCAGCGGCGACGTGACGATGAACGTTCAATTGGCGCCGAACATGCCGTACGTCTACTCGGGAGTTGTGACCGATGGGTCCGGACATCCCGTCGTGGGCGCGACGGTACGCGGTGGCCCGAATTCAGTGTCAACGGACGCCAGCGGCCGCTATGAATTCAGGAGTCCCTACAGCAGCGTTCCCGGGAACGTGTATCCACCGGCCGGCTACGAACGCAAGCCGGTCCGCTCCACCGACTCCTTCGTGCTGACGCCGGGACAGAACATCACTATTCGACGAATCACCGCGGTCACAATCTCGTCTCCAGCAACGCTGGCTGTAGGCGCTCAGTCATTCGTGAGCACGCAAGTGAGGTTTGATACGGGAGCCGTTGAGTCACCGGTTCTCGAAATCATCGAACTGACCTCCAGCGACTCGTCCATTGTCAGGGTCGGCTCAGGCTCCGCAGAGGCCGATCGAATTTCCATCTGGGGCGTGGCTCCCGGCACCGCCACGGTCACAGGCCGCTACTTCCGCGTATCCTCAGCGCCGAGGCCGGTGCAGGTCGTACGTTGAATCCGCACGTTCGGCCCATTTGAGACGTCGCACATTCTGCAATCAATCTCGCTAGGAGCTCGCATTTTCAGGGATTAACTGAGCGGAACGCCGCCTGCACTGATCGGGTGCATGGCGGCTCCCCTCCTCCGTCCTGGCCACATCATTCGCGCTCGCGGCGAGTCCTGGGTAGTTCATCGTCATGTCGCCGGCGCGAACGGATCCGTGCTCGATGTCCGTGGGCGTGGCCCGGACAACCGCGGCACACGTGCCTCGTTTCTGCTGCCCTTCGAACCAATCGAGCGGTTGCCCTTGTCCGATGCGCCGCGGATCGTGCGTCTGCAGACGTGGCGTCGGGTTGCGCGATCGATCCTTGCCGCTGCCACACCGTCTCATGACGCGCTACGCTCGCCCGCGCGCGCCACGATCGCCGTCCTCCCATTTCAGCTCGAACCAGTGCTGGCGATCGTCCGCGGTCTTGCATCACGAGTGCTCATCGCCGACGAAGTCGGCCTTGGGAAAACCATTCAAGCGGGCCTCATCATCAGCGAGTACCTCGAGCGGCAGCCCGAGTCGCATCTTCTCGTCGTCACACCGGCAGGGCTTCGCCAGCAGTGGCAGTCCGAACTGCGCGAGCGATTCACGATCGAGGCAACGCTTCTTGACTCGTCATCGATCGCTCGTCATGCCACTCAATGGAACGGAAACCCGTGGTCGATTCCCGGCGTGGTGCTCACGTCGCTCGACTACATCAAGCGCCCGGAGGTCGTGCGATCGCTCGAGGCGCTTGTCTGGGATCTGGTGGTGTTCGACGAAGCACACGCGCTTGCCGGACGGTCGGACCGGGCGACCGCCGCCGCCATGCTGGCGCAACGCGCTCGAACGGTCGTCCTGCTGACGGCAACGCCACATTCAGGCGACGAACAGGCTTTCAGCAGGTTGACGTCGCTCGGCGACTTCTCCAATCGCTTTCCGATGTTGGTTTTCCGCCGCACGCGGCTCGACGTCGGAATGGCCGTCACGCGGCGCACCGTGTCGATTCGAGTGCGACCGACCGTGATTGAATCTGAGATGCACGGCGCGCTGATGCGCTATGCGCGACTCGTGTGGACGCAGTCAACCGCGTCCTCAGGGGCGCGTCTGGCGGTGACTGTTCTGACGCGACGTGCGTGCAGCAGTGCGTGGTCGCTGGCACGCTCGATTGAAACGCGCCTGCGTCTGTTGAACGCGACGGACGCTCCCAATCCCCTTCAAATCGCACTTCCGTTCGACGAGTCCGCCGCAGACGACGAGTCGCCCTCGAGTGAGTTGAGTTATCCAGGACTATCCAATCTCGATGAGGAGCGGCTACGGCTCGAACACGTTCTGACTCTCGCTCAACACGCACACACCCACGAATCGAAAATTCACGGACTGCTTCGTCTTCTGCGGCGAGCGTGCGAGCCCGCCATCGTGTTTACGGAGTACCGCGACACGCTGCATCACCTGGCCGATCGCCTCCGCGACTTCGGGCCAGTGCTGCTCCATGGAGGCATGACGACTGCTGAACGGCAGGATGTGGTGCAACAGTTCGTCAGCGGCGGCTCGCGCCTGCTCCTCGCGACCGACGCCGCAAGCGAAGGACTCAACCTCCATCAGAGATGCCGATGGGTGATTAATCTCGAGCTGCCGTGGACGCCCGTCCGTCTCGAGCAGCGCATTGGGCGGGTTGAACGCCTCGGACAGACGAGGCGCGTCCACGCCGTGCACCTGCTCGCCACCGGCACCTGCGAAGCGGAATCGGTGGCGGTGCTCCTGGCACGCATGCGACGAGCCGCCGGCGTCATTGACAGCATGCGAACCCACGAGTGCGAGCAGCGGATCTCACGCCTCGTGTTTGGCCAGGAGCAAGAAGAGCCACACCACGACCGTGCAAGGCCTCTACCGCCGGGAGTTCTCGTCGCCGATCTTCGTGCGCCGGCGATCGCAGAGGCTGCCCGGTTGGAACAAGTGCGACGACTGAGCGTGAACGCCACCGCATCGTCGCTCGACGGAAGGCCGTGCATCACGGTGCTGCGCCGCCGACGTATCGAACCGGTGAACGATTGGATCTATCGTCTGGTGTTCGAAGATCCAGAGCTGCACCCGTTCTGGACGACCGTCATCGGCATTCGCGAGCACGGTCGATTGCCGACTGTGTCGCGCGAGGCGATCGACACAGGAGTTGACGCATCTCGAGGTGTCATCGACGCCGCGCTGAACTCGGTTACTGATCGCCTGCTGTCCTCGTTTGTCTCGACCGTCGAACAACCGCATTCATTAGCTGTCACACGCGAGCAGGCGATCGCGGAGGGCTTACGACAGCAGCGCGCCAGGATCGCCGCATCGCTCCTTCAGCCGGGACTCTTCGACCGGCGCGCGGAGCGGTTGGCGGCGACACGGAACGTTACGCTTGACGAAGCGCTCGATCGGTGCGCCCGGCGGCTCGACGAACTGCGACGATATTCCGCGGTCTCGATCGATCGTCGCCTGGTGTTCGGCCTCATCGCTCGATGATTCCGGGCATCCGCGGCGGTCTCATCAGCAGCGCATTTGCTCGAGATGTCCTGCCGACATTGCCCGAGGCGGTGGGCGTGCCGCGGCCGATCGCGTCGGCACTCGCATCGTGGTCGCGCCGCATCGAGGCCACGCTCGGATTGACCTCGAGCGTCAGGGCAATTACCGATGTCGTCGTCCTTCCGCTACTCGATCTGCTCGGCCTCAACGTCGAGCGGCGAATCGAGGAGGGCGACCAGTGCGTGCTTCACGTTCGCGCTCTTCGGCAGGGCTCAGGGCAGGCCCTTCGACACGGCTCAGGGCAGGCCGGCGGGACGCGAGTGGTGGTCATCGTCTCGGGATGGGGCGAGCCGTTTGATCGAATCTGGCGATCGTCGATCATCCACGCGATTGCAACCGACGCACGCTGGTGTGTCTGTATCAACGGCCGCGCATTCAGGCTCGTGGACGCCCGTCGCACGTGGTCGCGCGATTACCTCGAGTTCGATGCCTTCGTCGTGGGACGTGAACTGTCGACGCAGCAATTGTTGTGGACGGTGCTGCGCGCCGATGCCCTTACCGGCGAGCCGGCGTTCATCGATCGCGTCTTCGAGCTCTCCCGCCGCCACGGCGTGCAGGTGTGCCGCGTGCTTGGCGACGGTGTGCTCAAAGCACTTGCTCTCCTGTTCAGCACATTAGCGACAGGCAAACGTCCGGCCCCCATGCCGGTGTTGTTCGAACAATCCCTCACGGTGTTGTACCGCGTGCTCTTTCTGCTGTTTGCGGAGGCGCGAGGACTGCTGCCGTTGTGGCATCCCGTTTATCGCGATCGCTACAGTCTCGACACGATCGTCACGACGCTGCTACGCGGCCAGCGATATCGAGGGCTCTGGCAGGCTGTTCAAGCCATTTCACGACTGGCGCACGCTGGATGCCGCGCGGGCGAGCTGCGCGTCACCGCGTTCAACGGTCGGCTGTTCTCGCCGTCGCAAGCGGACGCGTTCGATCGCACACCGATTGCAGATACGGTGATGGGCCAGGCGGTCGTCTCGATCAGCACCACGCCTGTCAATCGCCTCAACCGCGCGCGGATCATCTACCGCGACCTCGACGTCGAGCAGCTGGGGGCTGTGTACGAGCGCGTTCTCGAGTACGAGCCTTCGCGTGGCGCGACGCTCGTTCGAACCCGTGAGATCAGAAAGTCGAGCGGCACCTTCTACACGCCGCGTTCGCTCACCGGCTTCCTCGTTCGTCACACGCTCGAGCCACTGATCAAAGACCGCAGCACCGAGGAGATCCTTCGACTCAGAATTCTCGACCCGGCTATGGGCAGCGGCGCGTTTCTCGTCGCGGCGTGCCGATACCTGAGCGCCGCGGCTGAAGAAGCCTTGATCGCGGATGGCACATGGCACGCGCACGACGTCACCGCAGCCGATCGTGCGGCACTTCGGCGCGACGTCGCATCGCGCTGTCTGTTTGGTGTCGACCTCAACCCCATGGCCGTGCAGCTTGCGCGTCTCTCGCTGTGGTTGGCGACACTCGCTACCGATAAGCCGCTGTCGTTTCTCGACCACCACCTGGTCGCCGGCAACAGCCTCGTCGGTGCGTCACCCGACGATCTCCGTCGCCAACCTGGAGGCAGTGGAACACGTGGCCGGCGGCACGAGGAGCTCCCGCTCTTCCCAGAAGAAAGCCTCTCGTCGGTTGTCGAACATGCGATTCAGATCCGTCTGCGGCTCACGATGGAACCCGACGACACGGCAGCGATCGTGCGCCAGAAGGAACGGACTCTCGCAGCCCTTCACGCCAGGGATTCGTCGATGACGACGTGGTCTCGCCTCCTCGATCTGTGGTGCGCCGGATGGTTTTGGACTGATGCGCCGCCGCCCGATCGCGGCACGTTCCGGGAGTTGACCGCTCGCCTTCTCCATGGCGCGTGTGCTCTACCCGAGCGACTGTGCTCCCAGTTACTCAATCATGCCGATGCCGTCGCCGGACGTTGCCGGTTCCTTCACTGGCCGCTGGCTTTTCCTGAGATTTTTCTCGATGAGCAGGCACACCCACAGCCAACGCCGGGGTTTGACGCGGTCATCGGCAATCCGCCGTGGGAGATGGTGCGCGGCGACTCCGGCGACGAGCAGGCACGAACGTCGCGGAAGGCGGAGGCGAAGCGGCTCACCGACTTCGTCCGCGAGTCCGGCATCTACCGTGTCGATTCATCGGCACACGCCAACCTGTACCAGCTCTTCCTCGAGCGGGCGTTGCAATTGGTTCGTCGCGGCGGACGCATCGGTCTCGTCCTGCCATCGGGGCTGATAAGCGATGCCGGAGCGGCGCCGCTTCGTCGTCACCTGTTCGATCGCGCCGATGTCGATGCGATCACAGGACTCGACAATCGAGAGGCGATCTTTCCGATCCACCGCAGCACGCGATTCGTGCTGCTGACGTGTACGCCTGGTCAGCCCATGAAGGCGATCCGCTGTCGATTCGGGATCACGAGAGTCGAGGATCTCGATGGAATCAACACGGGTTCTCCGGCGATCACGCTGACACGGGCCTTTATCCAACAGCTCTCCGGCTCGGACGATCTCGGCATTCCCGAGCTCTCCACACCGCGCGACGTCGCCATCGTCGAACGCATCAGCGCCCGCGTGCCGCGGCTTGGCGACGAGACCGGCTGGTGCGTGCAGTTCAGTCGTGAGCTGAATGCCAGCGACGATCGGCATGCGTTTGTCGCACACACGGGCGGATCTGACGTGCGGCCGATCGTCGAGGGAAAGCAGATCGAGCCGTTCCGAGTCTCGCTCGACCGATGCCGACTGCAGCTGGATTCGCGAGCCACCATTCGCCGCACACTTCCCCAGCGCGCGCGGATCGCGTACCGAGACGTGGCCAGCGCCACCAACCGGCTCACGCTGATCGCGGCGATCATCCCGGCGCGAGCGGTCACGACGCACACACTCTTCTGTCTAAGAACTCGCCTCCCGATGGCCGAGCAGCAGGTGTTGTGCGCGATGCTCAACAGCTTCGTCGCGAATTATCTGATTCGGTTGCGCGTGAACACGCACGTCACCGCGACGCTGATGTCCCGACTGCCGGTTCCGGTCATTCGCGAGGGGCATCCGCTCTTTGAGCAACTCCGCACGCTGAGCGTGTCGCTGGTGCGCGATACGAGACCAGTGGAGGAGATGGAGGAATACGCGCGCTTGCAGGCCCTTTGCGCGCATGCGTATCAGCTGAGGGCGAGTGAGTTCGAGCACATTTTGGGGACGTTTCCGTTGATCCCTGAGGGCGTCCGGAGGGCGGCACTCGCTTCTTTCACCGACATTCACTGACTTCACGTGCCGGTGGAACGCGGAGACGCGGAGACGCGGAGGTAAATGGTCATGCTTGATGGAAATACTGCACTCACGGAGAAGATCATCGGGTGCGCGATTGAAGTTCCCCGCGTGCTCGGGCCAGGGCTGCCTGAAGCGGTCTGCGAAACTGCGCTATGTATCGAGATGCAGTTACGAGGCATACCATTCAAACGGCAGGTCGGTGTCCCGGTCTACTACAAAGGTGAGTTGATCTCGGAGTATCACCCCGATCTCATCATCGCAAACGAGGTCATCGTCGAAGTCAAAAGCGTCGAGCGAATTGCGGAGGTTCACGTCGCACAAGTAAGGACGTATCTTCGGATTACCTCTCTGCACGTTGGCCTCATCATGAACTTCAACAGCGCGACGATGAGAGCAGGTGTCAAACGCGTCGTATTGAACGCATGAATTGCCTCCGCGCCTCCGCGCCTCCGCGTTTTCGTGGGCCCGTGCAGTCAGTGTAGATTCCTCCCAGGAGATCAGTAATGTCTCGTCTTCTCTGCGCCGCACTCGCCCTCGTGATGCTCAGCGCCTCCGGCGCCGCCGCCCAGGCGCGTACGGTGCGGCACGCGAGCACGTCGCTCGGCTCCGAGCGGATCTTCTCGATCTTCCTGCCCCCCGGCTACGCCGACTCCGACACACGCTACCCGGTCGTGTACCTCTTTCACGGTGGCGGCCAGGACCACACGGCCTTCATGGCGCGCTCGATCTTCCCGGCTCTCGCGCGCAAGCAGGCGGCGATCTTCGTGATGCCGGCGGCAGATCGAAATTACAGCGCGATGTCGGCCGAAGGTCAGGCGCGCTACAACAACTACATCGCCTCCGAGCTCGTGGACTATGTGGATGCCAACTACCGGACGATCGCATCGCCACAATCGCGGGCGATTGCCGGCATCTCGATGGGCGGACGAATCGCAACTATGACGGCGCTGCAGCACCCGCAGCGATTCGGCATCGTCGGAGCGTTCAGCGCGGCGCTGCGGATGGATTCAAACGACGCCGTAGGTGCGGCCGCAGGATCGTCGACCTACTTCTACGTGTCATGCGGCACGGCGGACTCACTCCTCTCCGCCAGCCAGCAGTTCGTCAAGCGGCTCGCGGAAGAGAGGCTGCCTCACGAGTACCATGAGATTCCGGGCGGCCAGCACGCGTGGAATGTGTGGGATGAAGAACTACGCGTATTTTTTGACGTGCTGTCGAAGCGCGCCGATTGGCGCCGGTAGGCGGGTCTAAAGACCCGGCTCTACGAACCTAGGTCCCGTAGAACAAACCGCTCGATCGCCTGAGCGACGCCGGCCTCGTTCTGGTGTCCGGTGACGTGCCAGCCACGACTCTTCAAGTCGCCGACCGCGTTCCCCATCACGACGGGCGTCCCCGCGAATTCGAGCATCTCGAGATCGTTGAAGTTGTCGCCGATGGCCATCACCTGGTCGCGAGTGAGCCCCATCTGCTCAGCGCGCCACGCCAGCGCGTGACCCTTTGTCGCTTCACGGGACGTCACGTCCACGAGCGTGAAATCACGATGGACATACTCGGTCATCAGCACTGAGTATTCGAGGAGCTCGCCTTCCGAGGCGACGTGCACGCGCGCTCGCTCCGCCGAAGCCGGGCGAAGACGAGCCTGCCGGCGCAAGAGGTCCGCGAGCGGACGCATCAGATCGACCGCGCCGTTGAACATCACCTGGATCGGATCCTCGGTGAGCGCATCTTCGAGTGGCACCGACTGAGCAATGTGCGAGTTGTTCCGCGACCAGTACTTCTGCCGTCCCGGATGCTCCCAGTCCATGGTCTCGAAGACGACCTGACGATCGGCGTCGCGATCGAACACCAGCGCCGTGGAATCGCGATAGTGGCGCATCGCGTGCAGCACCCGCCGCGCCACCTCACGGTCCAGCAGCCGGCGCGCAAACGTCTCGCCCTCCATCCCTCGCTCGACCGCGCCGTTGCTGACGATCAGCGAAATGGACGAGGGCAACGTGGCGGCAACCGGCCGCGCGAAGGGATAGCTGCGCCCGGTCACCAACGCCACGTGAACACCAGCGGCGACGGCCGCATGAATCGCATCGCGGTTCTCATCCGGCAGCCGTCCCTCGCTGTCGAGCAGCGTGCCGTCTACGTCGATGCCAATCAGTCGAATCATGCGCAGTTATGTGGCCTGCAACAAATCCTGCGCGCCATCACGGTCCGCCTGGGGGCGGACACTACACGCGCGGGCAGGGTAGGATAGGAAGGTTATGACATTGGGACCGTTCGAGGGAGTGAATGCCGGGTACGTTCTCGAACTCTTTGAACGATACCGGCAGAATCCCGAGTCGGTCGATCCTGCAACCCGCGAGGCGTTCAAGTCCTGGACGCCCACTGAACTCGAAGCCGAACTAGCCAGTCCGACACGACCAGCCCAACCCAGTCCGACACCACGCGCCGATGGCGCGCTACTTCCCGACGTCCACATCATCGTTGGTGCCGTAAACCTCGTCTCGTCGATCCGCCGATTCGGCCATCTCGCCGCGCGAATCGATCCGCTGGGTTCCGAACCGCAGGGCGACCCGACGTTATCGGCGGCCGCACACGGCATCACCGAAGACGACCTGAAGCGGCTGCCGGCCTCGCTGGTGGGCGGCCCCGTCGCCGAGTCGTCGTCAAATGCCTACGAGGCTATCGAAAAGCTGCGACGCATTTACTGCTCGACGACCGGGTTCGATATCTCCCACGTCTTCGTACCTGAGGAG
>DATCXH010000603.1:0-5083 GCA_036565925.1 Vicinamibacterales bacterium | reverse complement strand
GGATGAGGCTGTCGACGTAGAGCTGGTTCGACGTGCTGAAATCCGCCTGCGCGTAGGCAATGGATTGCTGCTCGTCGTCCATCAATTCGGGTTCGGGGCGTCTCTCCATTCAGATAGCAGGCTCATGATCTCACGGCGATTGGCCGCGTCCGCCGTTTCGTCCCAACCTTCGTGAGCAAAGCGGATCATGCCACGGGCATCGATGAGATACGACGCCGGTACGCCACGCGCGCCGAAGGCATCGGCGACGCGGGCGCTGGGATCGAGCATGACGCGCAGTTTGTGCGACTGCGTTTTCAGGAATGCATCCGCGTCCTTGCGGTGCTCGTCGACGTTGACATCGATGACTTCGACACCGCGCGGCTTGAACTCTCGCGACAACCGATCGAGCTGGGGAAAGAGGACCTTGCAGTCGGGGCACCAGCTTGCCCAGATTTTCAACAGCACGATCTTGCCGCGGAAGTTGGCGAGCCGCTGAGGCTGTCCCTTCGGTCCTCTGAGCTCGACGTTGGGTGCGGGATCGTCCGCGGCATGCACCGGTGGGTGGCTCACTGCACACGCGACGAGGGCGATTACTGCCATGACAGAGAAGCGACGCGCAGCGCTCATTGCGTCCTCATGCGGCATCGTTGATACTGACACGGACCCTGTCGATGCCTGTGATGTTTCGCGATCTGTCGTTCGATCCTGCGGCGCGCCGCGTGGCGCGCGCGGGCCGCGAGATCAAGCTGACGCGAAAGGCATTCGACCTGCTGGCCATGCTCGTCGAGCGTCGTCCAGAGGCCGTCTCGAAGGACGACATTCACGCGCGTTTGTGGCCCGACACCTTTGTCGCCGAGATCACGTTGCACAGCCTGGTCTCCGAAATTCGCCGCGCGATCGGCGACGACTCGAACGATCCTCAGTTCATTCGCACCGTGCATGGCTTCGGCTACGCGTTCATTGCCGACAGCCAGCCAGCGCAAGCGCCACCGACGCATCGTCGTGTACGCGGATGGTTGATCTGGGAACACGAGCGGCTGCAGGTCTTCGACGGCGACAACGTGTTTGGTCGAGGCGACGCCGACGTCGTGGAGGTGCCGTCGACAACCGTCTCGCGCCGGCATGCACGTATCAGCTTCGATGAGGACCCGTGGATCGAGGATCTCGGGAGCAAGAACGGGACGTTCGTTGGTGAAAACCGAGTGACGTCCCGCCTGCGGCTGAACGATGGCGATCGCGTGCGCTTTGGATCGTTCCTGTTGACGTTCCGCGTAGCGCAGCCACCGGACGCTACGGCCACGCAATCGACGACCGACCTCCCCAGCCTGTCGAAGTAACACCGGTCTCTCGTTCAGGCGCCGGTCTTCTTCTCACACAGACACCGCACCAGCGAGCCCTGTCGTGCGTCCTGTGAGGACGGTGCCTTCACCTTTGGCCGGCAGCCACGCCTGCGCATGGGCGGCAGTGCGGGCTTCTTCCATCAGACGATGACGACGGGCTGGGTCGCCGGCCACTTCATCGCGGAGGATCTTCAAGGCGACTTCGCGGCGGAGGCTCGGATTTCACGCGCGAAACACCTGGCCCATGCCGCCAGCGTCGAGCGGTCCGACGATTTCGTAGCGGCCAATCCGCTGACGCGATTCATCTGGCATGGAGTGCAGCGATTAAACGTTGCGATCTTGCGCCAGTCAAGCGCGCAGGTCTAGCGTGATAACGTTCCGGCAACAGGATTCTGAACACATGACACGCCTTTTCTTGATCCTGATCGGACTTTCGGTTCTCACGATTTCCACGGGCGGCCAGGCTGCCGATCCGCTGCTTGCGCGCGTGAAGCAAGAGCGCGGCGCGTATTTGAAGACGCTGCAGGAACTTGTGTCGATCGAATCGGGAAGCCGTGATACCGAGGGGCTCAATCGGATCTCGGAGGTGATTGCCAACCGTTTGCGCACGTTGGGTGGCGAGGTCGAGTTCGTGGCGCCAGGGGCCGATGTCCGCTTCGACGATACACCGGCGCGCATCGGCCGGATGGTACTCGCGCGTTTCAAGGGCACCGGCACGCGCCGCATCCTGCTGCTTGCCCACATGGACACCGTGTACGAACGGGGAATGGGCGCGAAGCAGCCGTTCCGCGTCGACGGCGACCGCGCCTATGGCCTTGGCATTGCCGACGACAAGCAGGGTGTCGCGCTGATCCTGCATTCGCTCGCAATCCTGCAGGCGATGAAGTCGCAACCGTACGCGTTGCTCACCGTGTTGATCACCGGCGACGAAGAGATCAGCGCGCCCGGCTCGCGCGGTGTGCTCACCCGTCTCGGCCGCGAGCACGACCTCGTGTTATCGGCGGAGGGCGGAGGTGCGCCGGGCAACGACCGTATCGAACTGGCGACGACGGGAAGCGGTGCGCTGTTGCTGCGAGTGACGGGCCGTGCGTCGCATGCCGGACAGGCACCCGAGCAGGGGCGGAACGCACTCTATGAGATGTCGCATCAGATCATGCAGATGCGCGACCTCTCCGATCCAGCCACAGGCATCAAGCTGAATTGGACGGTGGCGTCGGCGGGCACGGTGCGCAACATCATCCCGGCGTCGGCTCAGGCAATGGCCGATGTGCGTGTGCAGCGAGTGGCGAGCTGGGACGTGATCGAGAAGCGTGTCCGCGAGCGGGTAGCCAAGACGCTGATTCCGGACACCAAGGTCGATGTCGTGCTCGAGCGACGGCGGCCGCCACTCGAACCGACCGACGCGTCGCGCGCGCTCGCGCTGCGGGCGCAGCGAATCTATTCGGAGATCGGACAGACGCTGCGCGTGGCTACTGAAGGGCAGGGGGGCGCGACAGACGCGGCCATCGCGGCACTCGAAACGCGCGCTGCGGTGATCGAGGGGCTGGGTCTGCTAGGGGCCGGCGCACATTCCAACGACGCCGAATACATCTTCCTGAGCTCGCTCGAACCACGCTTGTATCTACTCTCGCGGATGATCATGAGTAACTGAAGCAGGGGACGGGGGGAGTTCTTCCCCTGCTCCTGTCCCGTCAATTCGGAAGGACCACGCTGTCTACGACGTGAATCACTCCGTTCGACTGGAACACATTCGCCTGCGTGATCGTGGATGAGGCACCCTTCTCGTCTTTCAGCACGATTTCGTTCCCCCTCATCATTGCCCAGAGCATTCCGCCGCTGACGGTTTTCAGCGTCGCCATGCCGTTCTCGTTTTTGATCAACTTCTTCAGATCGGCGCTCGAGATACGGCCGGGCACGACGTGATACGTGAGCACTTTGGTCAGCATGCCCTTGTTCTCGGGCTTGAGCAGCGTGTCCACGGTGCCGGCCGGCAGCTTTGCGAACGCGGAGTTCGTCGGGGCGAACACGGTGAACGGTCCAGGACTCATCAGCGTGTCCACGAGACCGGCTGCCTTCACCGCAGCATTACGTGCTGTTTGGTCCGAAGCCTGCGAATCGCGAGACCTACAATCCGCTGCAGAAGCTGGCCTATACGATCGCGCTGCTGCTGATCGCGGTCAGCCTGGTCACCGGCTTCGCGCTGTACAGGCCCGTGCAATTGTCGTGGCTGGTCTACGCGCTCGGCGGATTCCGGCTGACGCGCGTCTGGCACTTTGCCGCGATGTGCGGCCTGCTTGCGTTCATCCCGGGACATCTTGTGATGGTGGCTCTCCATGGATGGGGCAACTTCGCATCGATGTGGACCGGGGTAGGGGACACCCGTAGGGCGGGTCTTGCTTGTCAGACCCACCTTCAGCCGGGTCCGTAAAGCAGGACCCGGCCTACGAGTGAGGCTGTTTTGAGTTACTGTGTCCGCCATGCGGACAATGACTCGTCGCGAGCATCTGAAAGGGATGCTCGCCCTGGCCGCGCTGGCGCCGCTGCAGACGCAAGCGCGCGACGCCGTCGTGCCTGCGGCTGGCATTGGACGAAGGATTCGTCACCTTTCATACAGCGATCAAGGTGGACGGCCGGACGGTGTGCAGGTGATGGTCAACCGGCGTCACGTCTACGTCGGCCACATGTTCAGCGACGGCGTGACGATTCTTGATGCCGCCGATCCGCGGCGACTGAAGCCCGTCGGCTTTTTCACCGCCGGTGTCAACACGCGCACGCATCACCTGCAGGTGGCCGACGATGTGATGCTGCTCGCCAACGGCGCCAACATCGTAGCCATGCAGTCGTATGACAACCTGCGCGGCTACTTCGAGAATGCGCTGGTTGACAGCATCACCAACAAAAAGAAGTTCCGATCGGGGCTGAGCATCCATGACATCTCGAAGCCTGGTGAGATGCGCGAGATCGCGTTCCTCGAGATTCCGGGGTTTGGCGTCAACCGCCTCTCATGGATGGGTGGACGGTACGCGTACCTGTCCGCACATTTCGACGGCTTCACCGACCACATCTTCTGCATCGTGGATCTGCAGAACATCACAAAGCCGGAGATCGTGTCGCGTTGGTGGCTGCCCGGCATGCATCGAGCCGGTGGTGAGAAATCGACCGTGCCGCAAGGGAAGCGCGTGGCACTTCATCACGCAATCATCGCTGGTGATCGCGCGTATGGCGCATGGCGCGATGGCGGTCTGACGATACACGACATCAGCGATCGCTCGTCGCCGAAGTTGATCTCGCACATCAACTGGTCACCACCCTTTCCGGGCGGCACCCATACCGCGCTGCCTCTACCAGGGCGCAACCTCGTCGTCGTCGCCGACGAAGCCAATGCCGAGCGCTGCGCCAAAGGCACGTTCCACACCTTCATCGTTGATGTGCGCGCGCAGGAGAATCCGGTGCCGATTGCCACGCTGCCGACGCCGAAGGATCGCGATTTCTGCGCGACGGGGACGTTCGGCCCACACAACCTGCACGAGAACCGCCCCGGATCGTTCCGCAGCGAAGAGATGATCTTCGCGACCTACAACAACGCCGGAGTCCGTATCTTCGACATCAAAGATCAGTTTGCGCCGAAGGAAGTGGCCTCATGGGTGCCGCCGGTGCCGAAGCGGCTGATCGATCCGCGGCCGAACGTCTCACTCGCCGCAAAGACTGCCGACATCTTCGTGATGACCGACGGTTTGATGTTTGTGAGTGATTGGAACGCG
>DATCXH010000439.1:0-7259 GCA_036565925.1 Vicinamibacterales bacterium | reverse complement strand
CCCGCGGTCGCGAACCGGACGCCATTGGTAGCGACGATCGGCACGCGATAGGCCCGGGCGAGCTCGGTCAGCGCTTCGTTGTCGCACTCCTCGTCGCGAAGCAGATGACGCTGCAGCTCGACATACACACGATGGCGACCGAACAGACCAACCAACTGATCGAGCATGCCGCCGACACCGTGCCGTCGCGCGTCGAGGACCGGACGGCCGGCGAGCGCGATGAGTCCGGACGTGAGGCCGTCGAACTCGTCGAGCGCGAGCGCGCCTTCCCCCTTGGGCGCGCGCATCTTCATGCGGGTTACAAGGCGACAGAGATTCTGGTATCCCTCAGCAGATGAGACGAGCACAGGAAGCCGCCACAACCGGCCACTGCTGGCGTAGGGCGGGTCTTGCCTTGTAGACCCGCCGTCAATCGTCAGTTCAGCCCCGATGATCGCTTTGAGACCGGCCTGCTTCGCGGCCTTGTGAAATCGCGGCGCGCCATACACGCCGTCGGCGTCGAGGAGCGCGATCGCGGGATAGCCGAGCGCCGCCGCGCGCTCGACGAGCGCTTCGGGCAAAGACGCGCCCTGCAAAAAGCTGAATGCCGATGCGGCATGAAGTTCGATATACACGGTAGGAGTCGCGGCGTGCGCGGCGTTATCAATCAACGACTCCGTCAACAAACCATTGCTCCGTATCGCGCGCGCGGAAGAGGCGATACGTCGCACCATCGGTCAGGGTCACATCCCATTCATCGCGATCCCAGCCGTCACTCTCACTTTTCCGCCACCACTGTCCGGACGTGCGCCAGGGGCCGGCGCAGACGCTTACTCCCCCGCCGGCTCCGCCGGTGACTGCCCCGCCATCCATGCCACGGCGATCGATCGTCACGCGCGCCGGCTTGCCGTCGGTGATCCGCACACGCGCGGGAACCGGACGACGAAAGCGCCGCAGCGCGAGCGACACAGGCGATGCGGCCGGCGCGGCGACGTTCCCGGCACGAGGTACGAAGGGGGTCATCGCGAACGCGCCTGGCTTCCACGAATCCACCAGTGCCGGCGACCCGCAGCGCGTTTCACCCATCAGCGCCTGCAGCCTCGCCATGAGCGTTGACAGCTGCTCCGGCGACGGCAGCGGCCGCGTGATCAGCGAGAACTGGACGATGCGCGCCGGCGTCGGATCGACGGCGACCACGACGCGATCGATGGGACCGGCGGGCGGATGCGATTCGAGATCGAGCAGCGCCAGCGTGCGCAACGTCCGTGCGTCGCGGATCGGTGTGGGCAACTGCAGCGAACGTTCGTGCACGTCGCGCGTCTCGCCCGCGGACTTGACCAGGAACAACCGCACGTGCAGGACCGCGGCGCCACGGCCACGACGTTCGAGATGCGCTTCGAGCGGTTCGAGCAGACGGCCGAGCACGAACGCCAGCGGCTCGAGTTCCTCGATCGGCCACTCGAGATCGAGCGCCTGTTCGAATCGCTCTTCAGGAACGGAGGGGACAAGCGGAGTCGCATCCTCACCCCGCGCCAGCCGTTGCCATCGCACGCCGTCCTGCCCGAGACGCGCCGCCACATCGTCTGATTGCAACGCCGCAAAGTCACCGAGCGTGCGTAATCCCCATCTCCGCAAGGTGACGCCTAATTCCCAATCCGGTTGGGGGTCGAGCTCGCCGAGCAACGCAATGGGAAGTGATGCGAGCGCGTCCGCCTCGGTGCCGGGCGCGATCACCGTGATGCCCGCGCGATGACGCACCATGAGGCGTGCGGCCGTGCGCGTGCCCGCTATCGCCACGCGAATCTGCACACCGCGATCGGCGGCCGTGCGCCGCAGTTCCTCGGCAATCGTCCGTGCGTCGCCGAAGAGGCGCGTGAGGCCACGCAGATCGATGACGACTTCAGGCGGGTCTGAAGACCCGCCTCTCCGATGGTCGACGCGCGGCGAAAACTCCTGCGCGACAGCAAGCAATGCCTCGGGAGAGCTGCCCTCGGCGGCGTAGATCGCACCGAACATGATGCGTTACCGTGTCCACCGCGCGATCGGAAGATCGCGATCGGTGGCCTCAGTGGTGACGACGCCAATTGAGGCGTCTCCATCGATACGCTTCCGCGGCGAGACCACCCGCGTACGCACATCGATGCCCGATAGACGACGACTGCGATCGGATGTCCCGGCCCACGTCGCGCGGCCAGACAGCGTGACAGTGAGCCCGCCGGCACTGCGCGCCAGCGGGTCGGACGCAAGCAGCACACACGCTGTATCGCTGCCCTCGATCACACGCTGTACGCGCATCCAGGTGTTGAACGGAATCTGTCTGATCGCGGCAAGTGGAACGTCGGCGAGATCGATGGCGACCACGCCAAAGCCACCGGCCTGGAGTATGAGGTTCACCGCTTTGAGCGCGCGATCGAGCGCGCGGTCGATGGGATTCTCCTGGCCTCGGACCCACAGCAGCCGCGACAGATCGATACCGGCCGCAGCCGCGGATGCCACATCGAGGCGATCGAGCGTATCGACGAGCGCGACAATCTCGCCGCGCGACGTGGCTGCGGCCATCATCTGCAGCAACAGCGTCATCCGTCCCGACGAGCGCGCGCCGACCAGTTCCGACAGGTGACCGCGCGGAAGGCCACCGTGCAAACACGCATCGAGCGGCGCGACATCCATCGGCACCAGGGCGGACGGATCCACTCGTTCGAGCGGAGCCAGCGCCGTGGTCAACGTGCGATCGAGCTTGCGGTCGCGAAGAGCGGATTCCACAGCAGCTAAAGCGTGATTCGCCATATGTTCGCCTTCCCGAGAAGCGAATATATAGCGAAAATACGGCGCCGGATCAAGCAGGTAAAATCATTGGGGTTTTCGTTGAGTGTCCCCGTCCCAGCCCCTTCCGTCGAGCCGGCTGTTCTACCAGAACCGCCGCCTCCGACCGGATTCCGCCGCATTGCCGCCGCGCTGATCTATCGCGACTTTCGCGTCCTGTGGTTCGGCGCGTTCACCTCGACCATCGGCACCTGGATGCAGAAGGTGGCGCAGAACTGGCTGGTACTGACCATCAGCGGATCGTCATCGGCGTTCTTTCTGGGACTCGATTCCTTTCTTGGCGAGCTGCCGATCCTGCTGCTGACGCTGGTCGGCGGGGTCGTTGCCGATCGCTACGATCGCAAACGGCTGCTGCTTTCCTCGCAATACATTCAGATGACCGCGGCATTCACGCTGGCTGCGCTCGTCTATTGGGACGTCGTGCGCATCTGGCACGTGCTGACCCTCTCGGTGATCACCGGACTCGCACAGGCCTTCGGCGGCCCCGCCTATCAATCGCTGCTGCCGTCGCTCGTCGGCAAAAACGATGTGCCCAATGCGATCGCGTTCAACTCGATTCAGTTCAACCTGGCGCGCGTGATCGGTCCGCTGCTGGCCGGTGCGGCGCTTGCCGCCTTCGGCATGGTGGCGTGCTTCGGCCTCAACGGCCTGTCGTTTCTCGCAGTGATTGTCGCGATTCTCATGCTGCATGTCCGGCACATACCGCCGACTGCGAAGACGCGAATGCATCACGAGCTGAAGACCGGCTTCGAGTACGCGCGCGCGCATCCGGCGCTGCTCAGTCTCGCGGTGCTCGGTTTCTCGGCGACGTTCCTCGGCGGACCGTTACTCACGTTCTTACCGCTCTTCGCGCAGGACGTCTTCCGCGGCGGCGTGACGCAGTACACGCATCTGATGTCATTCGCCGGCGCCGGCGCGGTCACCGGTGCGCTCGTCGTCGCCTGGCTCGGCAAGTTCCCTCACATGGGACGCACGCTGCTGATCCTGCAGGTCGTCTTCGGTCTCCTCATCGCACTGTTCGCGGTGACACGCATCTTCTGGATCAATGCCATCCTGCTGTTCGGCTGCGCGTCATGCATGGTGATGGTGTTCGCCATGCTCTCATCGCTCGTGCAGCTGAACGCACCGAACGAAATGCGCGGCCGTGTGATGAGTATCTACATGGTGGCGTTCCGCGGTGGCTCCCCGCTTGGCGGCCTGGTCGGCGGGTGGATGGCGACACTCGCCGGCGCGCCATCCGTGCTCATCGTCAATGGCGTGCTCTTGAGCCTCGTGGCGACGTGGTTCCTGACGAGGAGCGACGGGGTTCGGGAGATCTGAAGGGGAACGGAGTTGGCGGAGGCAACGGGATCAACACCTCCGTTCTCTCCGTCCTCTCCGTTGTCTGCAGGCGTCAGTCCTCATCGAAGAACGTGACGACACCCGATTCGAGGGAGTACTCAGCACCAACTACGCGCAGACCGTCGCGCTGAATCAATGCCTCGAGCAATTGCGAACCGTGGCGCAGGTGATCGACCGACGCGCGCACATTGGCGCGTACCGCCTCGCTGACCAACGCGTCGACGTTGCGATCCGACCGCCCCGACACGACGGTTTCTACCGGCGGCCGCACGCGATCGACGATCGATCTGAGATTGCGTGATTCGTTGGACGTACGTCCGAGCACTTCCTCCACAGCGGCAGTCACCACTCCGCACTGTGAGTGCCCCATCACGACGACCAGCCGCGTGCCGAAGCGCGCCGCGGCGAACTCGACGCTGCCCACCTGCGACGGCGCGACGATGTTGCCGCCCACGCGGATCACAAAGAGATCGCCGAATCCCTGATCGAACACCAGCTCCGCGGGCACGCGCGAGTCCGAGCAGCCGAGGACGATGGCAAATGGTTCCTGACCGTTGGTCAATGCCAGACGTTGAGAGGGCGTCAGCAGCGGAGACGTCGTGGACTCGTTGGCAACGAAGCGCCGATTGCCGTCGCGCAGTCGGGCCAGTGCGTCGTGGGCGGAGATCATCGGGAACGATTGTGCATCGGAACGCACTTTTGCACCGAGTGGCGAGTACCCGCCTTGCCGCCGATAAAACGACCGAGTGGAGTCCTCAGCCCCGAGCCCGTTTGACTCGCCTGGCTCGCTCAGGGCGAGCGCGTGGAAGTGCCCCGATTGCCTGCGAAAGGTACCGGGATCGGTCGAAGTGTGCCGGTGCGGGGCCGAGCGGAGTCGACTCGAAGCGCTCGGCCTCAAGGTCTCGATCAGTCCAGACACTGATGTGCCCGACGCGCCGACGCGCACGTCGAGTGGCGCCCACCCCACTCTGCCCGGACTCCTCTTCGGTTATCGACACAGCGGCGACATCTCGCTTGCCTCGCGCATCGTCTTCACTCTCTTGTTTCTGATCCTCGTCGGCGGAATGGGCTACGGCCTGGTCGCGTACACGCATCTGCCGCTGGCGGCGACGCGAGAGAACGTGGAGATCGTCGCAACGCTCGAAGGGCACACGAAGAGCGCCGGCCACGGGGGGAATGCCATTCCCACCTTCATGACGCTGCCAGGCACGATCGCAGTGCTCGAGCCAACGATGACGAAAACGGATCTGCTGAAGCCGTTGAACGAGACGGACCTCGCGGGCGGGTTCTGCTCGGCAAGTGTCGCGCAGCAGATCCGCCACCAGTTTCCCGGATTCTACGAGGACTGGCCGGACGCCAAACTGGAGCGCGTGGCAATCGAGAAGTATCCGGAGTTTCAAGATCGCCTGTGCGTGCTCCCGAGTCAGCTGGGCGCGAGCCCGGACGACGTCGTGATGTACCGTCTGCGGCCGCGGACGATGACGGAGGCGACGATGCTCTGGTCGCGCACCGCGCTCATCACGGGACTCTTCGCGATCGCGCTACTGAACGTCTACTACCGGCTCATCGCAGATCGGTTGTCCCGCTAAACCGGATACGAGACGAAGGTCCGGCTAAGACCCGACACTACATCAGGCAACATCACGCGAACGATCGCGTGAACAGCGCCTCGATCGCTTTTGCACCGTTGTCGCGCAGCGTTCGTGTGCCAGTGCCGGTGAAGTGCGGGTGTGTGATCACTGGCGCGGTCTGCGCGGTGAGCGCTTCCCACTCGTCGCCCGTCCATCGCGACCACCGATCGCGATCCTGATCGAATACAAAGAGCGGCTTGTTACACAGCTTCGCGAACTCGGCGCCCCACCCGGTGCCGCCGCGCACCGTCCCGTCGTCGAGAATCGACCCGATGACGTAGATCTCCTGGCCGTTGTTGACTTGATACCAGAGCGTCTGCAGCACCTTCCGCAACGTCGGCCCTTCCGTGTAACGACGATGCATCAGCCGTGACACGTACTGGAGGCTCACGTCGCCGGCGAGCAGTTCCTCGTGATTGAGCACGCGTACGCCGCGGTGCCGATCGATCTTGTGGTCGTCGAAGGTGAAGTTCACTTCCTCGACGCCGTGACGCTCGGCGCAGGCGCCGAAGGAAGCCTCGGCGCCTGGCGCGCCTCCGCTGAACAGAATGCAGTCGCTCGGTTTCATCGGAGGCAATGATACTTGGTCCGGCTAAAGCCGGACACTACATCAGCCTATCGAAGACGACGCACCGTATCGGCCGCTGTCTCACCTTGCATCGCGTGATACGTGCGATGAAAGTGGTACGGCGACATCGCTGCCACCTCGGCCAGCCTGGCCAGGTCGAGCGTGTCATCGAGATGATCGGCAAGCCAGCGGAAGACCCGCTCCAGCCGCATCGCATAATCACTACGCGTCGTGAGCCGTTCGTTCATGGGGAGCGATGGTAGAGATGCGATTTTGACTTAGGTTGCGGACTTACGACGCAATGCACAATGCTCAATACAGAATGCACAATGCTCAATCCGGAATGACCCATGCCGAGTGATCGAGTATTTCGCGCGGGCGACGAGATCGAAGACCTGTGCCGCGCGTGCAAGACCGACCGTTCGCATACGGTCATCGTGGTGGACGAGACCGGATGGCCGCTGCGCGTGCAGTGCGGCTTCTGCCAGAGTCAGCACAACTACCGTGGTGGGCCTCGGATAGTTGCGAATTCCCAACGCCCAACGCCTCCGCCTTCGCGCCCAGCGACCGAGGCGCGCTTCGGCGAGGCCTCGCCGGAACTTGTCGCGCGTGCTCGGCGTGAGGAGGCGGGACATCCACGCATCATCAACCACCAACCACCACCAGGCGAATTTCCACTCGTCAGCGATCGTGAAAGGACCGCACCGCCCATGTCGCTTCAGGACCGTTCCGACGATCTCGAGTTGCTGCTGCGCCGAATCATTCGCGAGGAGGCGGGTATCACACCGGTGACGCCGGCGCAGAAGTGGCGCGGCGGCACGATGGTGCTGAAGCCGGGCACGCCGGGTCTTCAGGAGAAGACGTGGCCGATCGAGACCTTCTTCCACAAAGTGGTGATGCTGCGGAATCGTCTGCGC
>DATCXH010000668.1:0-2048 GCA_036565925.1 Vicinamibacterales bacterium | reverse complement strand
ACGATTCTCGGAGGCGCGTTCGCGTTGTCACCTGACGGGACGCGCCTGGTCCTTCAAGCATTCAACGTGGAAACCGGCCGCGGCATCCTGTGGTTGCGCGACATGGCCACTGGTACCGTGACAGAGATTCGGCAGACGGATGGGGGCGGTCTGCCGTTCTGGTCGCCAGACGGACGTCACCTTGCCTATTTCGCAGATGCCAAGCTCAAGAAGCTCGATCTGCAAAACGGCGTGGTCCAGGTGCTCGCGGATGCGCCGACGCCGCGCGGCGGGTCGTGGTCTTCCGAGGACCGCATCGTCTTCGCCGCCGAGTTCCGCGCCGGCCTGCAGGTTGTAGACGCCAAAGGTGGCGCGGCGGCGCCTCTCACGAAAGTCCAGGGAGACGAACGCAGTCATCGATGGCCGGTCTTCCTGCCCGACGGTCGTCACGTCGTGTTCCTGGTGCAGCGAGCGGAAGGGGGAGTTCGAAACGACACCAGCACCATCGAGGTCATGCGGGTGGACGGCAGCGACCGCAAAAAGCTGCTCGCGGCGAACTCGTCTCCGTTGTTTTCGCTGCCTGGATTCTTGATGTTCTGGAAAGACGGTGTGCTGTACGGGCACGCCATCGACCCCGACAGCGCGACCACGCAGGGCGTCCCCTTTGTCGTCGCGAACGATGTGTCGTACGACAACAACGAGATGATGCGCGTCAGCGTGTCGGCGACTGGCCGCCTCGTGTACATGACGGGTCAATCGCGAGGTCGCGTCACGCTGGAATGGCTCGATCGGACTGGTCGCCGGACGCTGACAACCGTGCCGGCGGCGGACGTGAACTGTGGCTTCGCGCTGTCCCCCGAGGGCACGCACCTGGCGGTCGGCATCACACCAGCGGGCGCGACGACGTGCGACCAGTGGGTCTACGATCTCGACCGCGGCACGCCCATGCGTCTGACGTTCGACGATGCCGCCAAGTACTCGCCGCTCTGGTCGCGCGACGGCGCCACGCTGTTCATGGGTGCTGAGACGCGCGATCAGAACATCGTCAAGAGACCCGCCGATGGCAGCGGCAAGCCGGAAATCGTGCTCACCGGCCGGAATGCCGAACCGCTGGACTTCTCGCGCGACGCCAGCTGGATGCTGCTGTCGATGCAGAATGAGAAGACAGTCGACGATCTCTTGCGCTTCGACCTCGCCACGAAGAAAGTGACGCCTGTGTTGGCGTCGCCGTTCGCCGAGTACGATGCGGCGCTCTCGCCAGACGATCGCTTCGTCGCCTACGTCTCAGACCGGTCCGGTACGGAAGAGGTGTATGTGTCGCCCGTCGCCGGCGAGGGTCTCTGGCAGGTGTCGTCAGCCGGTGGCGTCGTGCCGCGCTGGCATCCAAACGGGCGCGAGCTCTTCTACCTGCAACCGCCGGATCGTTTGATGTCGGTCGACGTGCTGTCAGGAACCAGCTTCAAGACGTCAGCGCCGAAGCTGTTGTTTCGGGCGCCGTTCGCCGCGCCCTACGCCTCGTACGAGGTGGCACCGGACGGCAAGCGGTTCATCGCGCAACTCTCCGACGAACGCCAACAGCACCGTCTGCTCACCGTCGTGTCTGACTGGCGCGCCGCACTCAGGAAGTAGGATGGAGGCATGAAGGCTCATGCTGACATCTCCATCATCCCCATCGGCGTTGGCGTGTCGTTGTCGAAGTACGTCGCCGCCTGCGAACGGGTGTTCCGCGATGCCGGTCTCGATCCACACCTGCACGCATTCGGTACCGAGATCGAAGGGGAGTGGGACACGGTCATGACTGCCGTCCGCCGCTGCCACGACGTCGTCCACGAGATGGGTGCGCCACGCATCACCACGACGGTGAAGCTCTCGACGCGCGTCGATCGCCAGCAGTCGCTCGCCGACAAGGTCGCCAGCGTGCGGAATCAGTTGTAGGCCGGGTCGATCTCCTGTAGGCCGGGTCGATCTCTTGTAGGCCGGGTCTTTAGACCCGGCAACGGTCACGCCCGGAAATCGCGGGGCCACAATTGCGGATTCCCTGCGATCTTCACGGCAGCGAAATGGCGCAC